>NZ_JBEXHQ010000011.1:18173-146176 GCF_040607915.1 Micromonospora sp. NPDC005215
CTGCGACAGGTCACCCTTCGCCACCGCCGTGGTCACCGAGGCGATGTTGCGGACCTGGCTGGTCAGGTTCGACGCCATCGAGTTGACGTTGTCGGTCAGGTCGCGCCACGTACCGCTGACGCCCTTGACCTGCGCCTGACCGCCCAGGTTGCCCTCGGTGCCCACCTCGCGCGCCACCCGGGTCACCTCGTCGGCGAACGACGACAACTGGTCGACCATGGTGTTGACGGTGTTCTTCAGCTCCAGGATCTCGCCCTGGGCGTCCACGGTGATCTTCTGGCTCAGGTCACCCTTCGCCACCGCAGTGGAGACCTGGGAGATGTTCCGCACCTGACTGGTCAGGTTGCCGGCCAACTGGTTGACGTTCTCGGTGAGGTCGCGCCAGGTGCCGGAGACCCCGCGCACCTGCGCCTGACCGCCGAGCTTGCCCTCGATGCCCACCTCACGGGCCACCCGGGTCACCTCGTCGGCGAACGACGACAACTGGTCCACCATCGTGTTGACGGTGTCCTTCAGCTCCAGGATCTCGCCCTGCGCCGCGACCGTGATCTTCTGCGACAGGTCACCACGCGCCACCGCCGTGGAGACCTGGGCGATGTTGCGGACCTGGGCGGTCAGGTTCGACGCCATCGAGTTGACGCTGTCGGTCAGGTCCTTCCAGGTGCCGGCCACGTTCGGCACCTCGGCCTGACCGCCCAACTTGCCCTCGGTGCCCACCTCGCGGGCCACCCGGGTCACCTGCTCGGCGAAGAGCCGCAGCGTGTCGGTGAGGTAGTTCATCGTGGCGGCCAACTCGGCGACCTCACCGCGCGCGCCGACCGTGATCTTCTGCGACAGGTCGCCCTTGGCCACCGCCGTCGCCACCTGCGAGATCGACCGCACCTGGCCGGTCAGGTTCGACGCCATGGTGTTCACCGAGTCGGTGAGGTCCTTCCAGGTGCCGGCGACACCCCGCACGTCAGCCTGGCCACCCAGCTTGCCCTCGGTGCCCACCTCGCGGGCCACCCGGGTCACCTCGTTCGAGAACGAGGACAGCTGATCCACCATCGTGTTCACGGTGCGCCCGATGCGCAGGTACTCACCGCGCAGCGGCCGACCGTCGATCTCCAGCGCCATGTGCTGGGACAGGTCGCCGTCCGCGACCGCCACGATGACCCGGGCGATCTCGGTGGTCGGCCGACCCAGGTCGTCGATCAGCGAGTTGATCGCCCGCTGCCCCTCCGCCCAGGAGCCGTCCAGCCCCTCGTCGTCGAGCCGCTCGGTGAGCCGGCCGTCGCGACCGACGATCCGGCTGATCCGCCGCAGGTCCAGGTACTGGCGCTCCTGAAGCGAGACCACCTCGTTGAAGGCGTCCGCCACCTCACCGGCCGCGCCGGCGCGGCGGGGAAGCCGGACCTTCAGGTCGCCGCGACCGATCCGTCGCAGTGCCTCGGTCAACTCACCGAGGAGCGCCTCGTGGTCGGGCGCGGACGGATCCGCCACCGACTGCTTCGCCGTGGTCATCATTCCTCGCTCCACTCGGGGGCTGCCGGTCCGTACGGACACACCGGCATCCCATATTGTGCCCGCGCGCGCCGTAGTGCCAGGGTGCGCGACCCGCCAGGTGGCCCCGACCGCCCTCCGATCCGCCCGATCGAGGCGACGCTGGCCCGAGGCCCCGCACACCTCGCACGGCGGCCCAACCCTCCGATCGACACAGCGCGACGCAGTGTGGGCGATCAGCCTCCGATGGTGGGGAAAGAGGACGCGTTACTGATGATCGGCTTGGCACCCGACGGGGGAACGGTGGAGGATACGAGGGTGTCAGCCGAGGCGGGGCCCGCGACGGCCGGGGCCCGGGACGGGGCTACCCGGCGCGTCCGCCTGCCCGCCGACCGCCGAACGCCGGCCGCCGCCCGCGCCGTGGTCCGCTCGGTGTTGACCGAGTCACACCTGGACGAACTGGTCAACGAGGCCCTGCTGCTCACCACCGAGCTGACCACCAACGCCGTCGAGCACGCCCGCACCGAGTTGGACATCGAGGTCGTGGCCGACCAGATCGGGCTGACCGTCACCGTCTCCGACTTCGCCCCCGGCTCCGGCGACGAACTGACCGTCGGCGCCCGCAACGACTCCAGCGAGATCGACGAGGTCTCCGAACGGGGCCGAGGTCTGCTGCTTGTCGACCACTTCGCCAGCCGCTGGGGCACCACGTACCTGCCCACCGGCAAGGGCGTCTGGTTCCGGCTGGACCGCCCCGGCGCCGACCCGCAGACCGAGGGCGCCACCGGTGGCGACCCCCTGGTGAGCACCGACAAATCCGCGCCGAGCGCCAGCGCGATGAGCGAACTCATGCAAACCGCCCCCGACCTGTACGCGGACGATCCGCTGCCCGACTTCGCCACCAACCTGCTCAGTCGTGTCGCCGAGATGGTGGGAGCGGCCGGCGGCACGATCCGCCTGGACCGGGGCGACGGGCAGGGGCACCAGGTGTTGGCCCGCTTCGGTCGACCACCCCGCGCCGGCAGCGAGCTGCTCCGGGTGCCGCTGACGGTGCACCGCCCGTACGCCGGGGAGCTGGAGTTGGACGCCGCGCCGTCGGCGTACGCCCGGCCGTTGGCGGTGCTCACCGCCGAGCGGCTGTCGCTGCACCTGGAGAACGACCGGCTGCGCCGGGCCGACGTCCGCCGGCAGGTGTGGCTGACGTTCCTGGCCGAGGCGAGCGAGCTGCTCGCCCAGTCGTTGGACGTCGACCTGACCATGGCCCTGGTCCCGCAGTTGGTGGTGCCCCGACTCGGCCAGTGGTGCGCGGTGCACACCGCCGACGAGTGGGGCCGGCTCCGGCTGGCCGCGGCCAGCCACGCCGACGAGTCGATGCTGCCGCAGCTGCACAAGGTGCTGGCCGAGACCGGGCCGGATTCCATCCAGGCCCGGCTGCGCGAGGCGTCCCGCAGCGCCGCGCAGATCCCCCTGGGCGGGCCGATGGAGGGTTTCGCGGTCCCGCTGATCGCGCGGGGGCAGCGGCTCGGGACTCTGGCGGTGGGCCGGCACCAGCGGCACCGGCACGACCCGGACGAGGTGGCAGTGCTGGAGGACGTGGCCCGGCGGGCCGCGCTGGCCATCGAGAACGCCCGGATCCACGCCGAGCGTCGCCGCGTGGCGCAGACGCTTCAGCAGTCTCTGCTGCCGCCGGTGCTGCCGCTCGTGGACGGGATCGGCTTCGCCGCCGAGTACGTCCCGACCGGCGACGACGCCGAGGTGGGGGGCGACTTCTACGACGTGGTGCCGCTGCCCGACGGGCGTTGGCTGGTGGTGATCGGTGACGTCTCGGGCAAGGGCGTCCAGGCCGCCGCGGTGACCGGGCTGGTCCGGGACGTGATCCGGGTGCTGGTCGGCGACGGCAAACCGCTACCCGAGGCGTTGGCGCGGCTCAACGAGACGCTTGTCGAGCGGGGTGGCGGGCGATACTGCACGCTGGCGCTGGCGGCGGTCGGGCCGGGCCAGGGCGACCAGTTGGACGTGTCGCTGCATCTGGCCGGGCACGACCAGCCGGTGCTGCTGGCCGGTGCGGGTGGCGCGGGTTTCGTCGGCACCAGCGGCACCGCGCTCGGCCTGCTCGACACGATCACCTCGCCAACGGCGAAGATCACGCTCGCGCCGGGCGACTCGCTGATCTTCTACACCGATGGCGTCACCGAACGACGGCGCGGCCGGGAACTGTTCGGCACCGACCGACTGCGGGACGCGACAGCACCCCTGGCCGGATACTCGGCCGACGTGGTGGCCGCCAGGCTGCGCTCCGCCGCGATCAACTTCTCGGTGGAGCCGCCCCGGGACGACATCGCCATCCTGGTGCTCCGCAACGACGCGACCTGACCGCTGCGCGTGGCCCTCGAATGTCGGCTCTGCTCGGCAGATTGACGGACGAGGGTTCCTGCGGTGGGAGCAGCTACATCGGCAACTGGTCGAACGTGGATCGGGTCGCGGTGCAGATGAAGGGGCCAGGTCGGTCGAGGCACTTGAGGATGTCGCGCCAACGGCACATGACGACTTCGAGCTGACTGAAGGTGTTGGTCGCTTCGGTGGCGGTGAGGGCCACCAGGCGAGCGCCGTACTCGCGAACAGCCGCGATCTCACGAGGGCGGGTGCGAATGTGCCGATCCCGAGTAACGATCAACCATCCTTGTTCGGTCACCTGGGGGATCCAGATATCATCCGGAGTCGCCACATCCGCCACGACGCACTGCGGCCGGGCGCGCTTGTGAACTTCACCGCCAGGGTCGCCTGGATAGGTGACGTCGGGCCGGATGGTGGACAGCAGGATCCCCAGGCCACGGATGTCAGCGTCAAAATAGAGGCGAACATCCGCGGGTTTGGCCCGGGTCACGCTGCTTGGGTGGTCGCTCGGACGGAAAACTCGTACGCCAGCGCCCATGCGACATCGCTCGCCTCCAGGGCGTACATCTCTGCGATGGTGTCGGTGTCCTCGCCCGCGTCGTGTTGTTCACCGATGACCTCGGTGCTCACGCCCTTGATCGAGGGTTTCCCGAAGCGAATGTCGGGCTGCACTCGTACGGGCGAATCGGAGTTGGCGTCGGGGCTGTAGCCGACCGCGACGTTGTCGGTCCAATCGACCCGGCGGCTGAACGAGTCCGCCGGAGTGGTGAGTAGTAGTTGGTTACCGGCGACAGTAACCATCCAGTAATCCACACCGAGGCCCGCTGCGGTCTGGGCGTCGAAGACGAGGTCCTTTCCGGACACGAAGGGACGCCGGTCCGCCAGAGGGTAGGGCACCCCGAACTGCTCGCGGAGTAGCTCGATGAACTTGCGTAGTTCAGCCATGCGCACGTTGTGGGTGCGTCGGTATTCGCGGAGAAAGCCTGCCTCGACGAACTCTGCCCAGGTAACGGTGCGACTTCCGCGTGGTTTGTCTCGAAGGATGGGCTTGTATTCCTTCTTGGGGCCCTTGGCCCCTTCGAGCCAGTAGTGCAGGGTCGACTGACGAACGCGTAGCAGCCGGGCCGCTTCGGCCTCGGTGTACATCTCGCGGTCGAGCACGCTGGTCATGACGTCATGATGGCATCCCGGCGACCCGACCGGTGGTTGCCAGGACCGCACATCGTCGCTTCATTCACTGTCGCTGACGGTCTGCTGACCCACAACCGGGACCAGGACCGCACTGCCAGACCAGTCGATGTCCTCGTGCGCTGTAGCCCGGTCCGGCTCGCCGTCCTCGTCCAGCGTGCCCAGCCCGGCGTAGTAGCGGCCGAACCCGTACCCGCCTGCCGCGAGGGTGGCCAGCGCCCAGGGACGCGGCCGGTGCTCGTCTTCGACGGGCCGGCCTGGTCTGGCTTCGTGGCCGCGCTGCGGGCTGGATCGGACCTGTGTCTCTGATCAACGCTGCCACCCGACGCTCCCCCGCTTGGGAAGCGCCAGTTCCGTCTGGACCGAGCCCGTCGAGTATCGCCGCCTGTCTTCGAGGCACGGCCCGAATTACGTCACGCCTGGATCCAGAACTGCCATCCCTGCGGCACGGGTGACCAGGTCGGATCCGGGCGCCAACCCTCAGGAGGCACCCAACCGGCAGGGGGCGTGGGCCAAGTCGACGGAACGACGAACCGCCACGCCGGTGCCGGCACCACGTCCTGGGCGGTTGAGGGTTCGGCTACGGCCGTCGGGACAACGCCAGCGGCGCTGGGCGGCGCGTCAAGCCAGGCATCGGAGATTTCGCTTGCCTTCGACATCTTCACCGCGATATCGGCCTTGACGCGGTTGCCCTTGAGGATCGCGCGCGCTGCCGTGGTCAGACCCATGCCGCTCAAGTGGGTGATCACCGGCAGGATCTCGTCCGAGGTCGCCGGGCTTAAGGTGCCTGCTGCGGCACCGTTGATCCTGACTTCGACGAGCGTGCGGGTGGATCGCGCCCGCTGAATCTCGACCTCGTGCAACGTCACGTAGACCCACGATTCGCCCTGCGCGCTAACCAGCGCGGCGAGATGTGCCATGTGCTTCTCTTCGCCGCTCACCTGAACGGAGCGTCCGGTCGGCAGCACGGTGTGCAGCTCCGGAGGAGGCACGTTTGTCGGGACGATCATGTGCGGTTCGGCGAGGTCGAGCCGTATCGAACCAATGAAGTTCCGGCGACGCGGGTTGTCCCAATCTTCCCGCTCCTCGGCCCACACTCGGGCCTGGAGTTGGGGTGTCCACCCCTGGTCAAGCAGCGCGGTCAGGACAGGCGAATACCGTACTGCCTGCTCCTTCGGCAGGTAGCCGACGTGGCGACCCGAGCAGACCACCTTGACCGCGTTTCGATCGAACTTGTTGGCAGGCTCCGGCAGGAGGTGGGCCTGCAACATGATCTCGTTGCCGTAAGGCTTGAAGTCTCGCCCGAAGAGAGCCCGGATGTCCCTCGCGTAATTGGATTCACCGGCGACCTCATGGTCGCACCATCCGCGCTGGCCCCAGAGGTCAAACAGTCGAGTCATCGAGGCAAGGTACCGCCTGAATGATCCAAACTGCGTTCCCCTGAATGGTCACCAGCAATGTCAGAAAATCGACAGGCTGCACTTGTCGAACGTTTGGAATGGGGCCCGCGCAGGGAAGAAGCCGCCGCCCATCCCAGTTTTCAACACGCAACGCGCGCGTCGTTGGTCGAGTTCGAGGAGCAGGCCCAACACCTCGACTCGCGCCACCGGTCGATGGCGGTCTCAGAGGCCGCCGGGGAGGCGTCCGGGGGCGAGCCGGTGTTCCGGATCGAGGTGCTCCTTGGCCGCCCGCAGTTGGGCCAGGCCGGCCAACTCGCCCCAGAGGTCGACGGCCTGGCGGACCGCCGCCGGAGCGGAGACCACCACGCACCGGCCCTGCCGGGCCAGCAGCACCCCCCGGACAGCGGCCAGGATGGACGCCACCCGGTCGGGCGCCAACGCCCCGGGCAGTGCCGCGTGCACCACACCCAGCCCGGCGGAACCGCGCACCGGCACCGGCGCGCCGGCCGCGTCGCGTAGCGCGTAGACGGCGGCGTGCAGATCGCCGATCGGCACCTCCAGGCGCAGCGCCGTGTCGCCGGGCGCGAACGGGTAGCGACGCCACCACGTCGGCGCGGAGTGGGCGATGGTCGCCTCCCCGTGCAGCAGGCCGACCAGTTGCTCGGCGCGCTCGGTGACGTCGGCCGGGCCACCCTCCAGCAGCACCACCAGGCTGCCCGCCCGGGACGGGGCCCCGGCCCTCCCGGACATCGACGGGTGCCGCTCCCGGGCCGTCGCCGACGGGTGGCCGGGCGGGTACGGCGTACGTGGTCGGGGGGTGCCTCCCGGCAGGTCCAGCTCGACGGCCGCCGGCTCCAGTCGGGCGGCGAGGATCGTCCGGATCAGGTCGTGCACCTCCAGCGGCGTCCACACCGGGCGGGACACCCAGAGCCGGCTCGCCGGCATCGGTTGGACCCGCAGACTCGCCGAGACCAGCACACCGAGCGCGCCCTGGGAGCCGCAGAGCAGCCGGGCCAGGTCGAGACCGGGCGAACCACCCCCGGCGCTGACCAACTCACCGTCGGCGGAGAGGTAACGGAGACCGAGCAGTTGGTCGCAGGGGCTGCCGTGGCGGTGGCGCAGCGGACCGGCCTCACCGGCGGCGAGCACCCCGCCCAGGGTCGCGCCTGGTGACGGGGCGTCCATCGCCAGCCGCAGCCCGGTGCGCTCCAGCGTGGTTTGCACCGCTCGCAACGGGGTGCCGGCACCCACCTCGGCCACCGGCGCGCCAACCGGCTCGTGACCGATGCCGGCCAGCCGGCCGGTGTCGAGCATGATGTCGACCTGCACGGGTGTGGCACCCCAATCGATCTTCGTGCCGGCACCTCGGGGAACCACCGCCAGGTCGTGCGCGGCAGCCAGCCGCAGCACCTCGGCGGCGGCGTGCGGACCGCCCGGCACCGCCACCCAGCGCGCCCTCCGCCCGGCCACCTCGTCGGCCGCGCCGCCGAGCCGGGAGAACGGCGGACCGCAGATCGCCGCCAATCGCCGGGTGATCTCAAGAGCGCCGGACCGGCCGAGGGAACTCGCTGCTGCCGCCATGCCGGCTATCGTACATGTGTTCGAATGTCGAGGTGATGCTGATCGGGATGCCGCTGGTACGGCTCACCGCAGGCGTCGGCCGGTAACGTGGCGCCGTGACCACCGAGACTGCCCCGCCCGCGGCGAAGCGGGTGCCCAGCGAGCGCAGGCACCACGGCGACACCGTCGTCGACGAGTACGCCTGGCTCGCCACCAAGGACGACCCCGAGACGATCGCCTACCTGACCGCCGAGAACGAGTACACCGACGCGCGTACGGCGCACCTGGCCGCGCTCCGCGAGGAACTGTTCGAGGAGACCCGCCGACGCACCCGGGAAACCGACCTGTCCGTGCCGACCCGCAAGGGCGGGCACTGGTACTACACCCGGACCGTCGAGGGACAGCAGTACGGAGTGCAGTGCCGGCGCGCGGTACGCGACGGCGAGATCGAGCCGCCGGTCAGCGCGGACGGCGCCCCGCTCGACGGTGAGGAGGTACTGCTCGACGGCAACCTGCTCGCCGAAGGGCACGACTTCTTCTCGCTGGGCGCGTTCGACGTCAGCCCGGACGGTCGCTGGCTGGCCTACTCCACCGACTTCTCCGGCGACGAGCGGTTCACCCTGCGCGTGAAGGACCTGAGCACCGGCGAGTTGCTGCCGGACGAGGTACCTGACACGTTCTACGGCACCGCCTGGTCGACCGACGCCTCGGTGCTGTTCTACGTGACAGTGGACGACGCCTGGCGGCCCAACCGGGTCTGGCGGCACACCGTCGGCTCGGTCGCCGCCGACGACGTGGTGGTCCACCAGGAGGACGACGAGCGGTTCTGGGTGGGCGTGGAGCTGACCCGGTCGGAGAAGTTCATCCTGATCGACATCCACAGCAAGGTGACAAGCGAGGTCCTGGTGATCCCCGCCGGCAACCCGATCGGCGCGCCGGCCGTCATCGCCCCCCGCCGGCAGGGCGTCGAATACGCGGTGGAGCACCACGGTCACCGCTTCCTGATCCTGCACAACGACGGCGCGGAGGACTTCGCGCTGGCGTTCACCTCGGCGGACACGCCGGGCGACTGGGTGCCGGTGATCGAACACACCCCCGGCACCCGGCTGGAAGCCGTGGACGCCTTCGCCAACCACCTGGTCGTGTCACTGCGCACCGACGGGCTCACCGGGCTACGGGTGTTGCCGGTGGGCAGCGACGACTCGTACGACATCGACTTCCCGGAGCCGCTGTACAGCGTCGGTCTGGACGCCAACCCGGAGTACCGCACCGGACAGGTCCGCCTGCGGTACTCCTCGCTGGTCACACCCGACTCGGTGTACGACTACGACCTGGTCACCCGGCAGATGGTGCTGCGCAAGCAGAAGCCGGTGCTGCCCGGCCCGGACGGACGACCGTACGACCCGGCCGAGTACGAGCAGCACCGTGACTGGGCGCTCGCCGACGACGGCACCCGCGTGCCGATCTCGCTGGTCTGCCGGGTCGGCACCCCCCGGGACGGCTCGGCACCCTGCGAGCTGTACGGGTACGGCTCGTACGAGGCCAGCATGGATCCGTGGTTCTCGGTGGCCCGGTTGTCGCTGCTGGACCGGGGCGTGGTCTTCGCGGTGGCGCACACCCGGGGCGGTGGGGAACTGGGTCGACGCTGGTACGACCAGGGCAAGCTGCTGGCCAAGAAGAACACCTTCACCGACTTCGTCGCCTGCGCCCGGCACCTGGTCAAGGCCGGCTGGACGGGCAGCGACCGGCTGATCGCCCGCGGGGCCTCGGCCGGCGGCCTGTTGATGGGCGCGGTGGCCAACCTGGCACCGGACGCGTTCACCGGCATCGTCGCGCAGGTGCCGTTCGTGGACGCGCTCACGTCGATCCTCGACCCGTCGCTGCCGCTGACCGTCACCGAGTGGGAGGAGTGGGGCAACCCACTGGAGGACCCCGAGGTGTACGCGTACATGAAGTCCTACACGCCGTACGAGAACGTCGCCGCGGTGGACTACCCGGCGATCCTCGCGGTGACCAGCCTCAACGACACTCGCGTGCTCTACTCGGAGCCAGCGAAGTGGATCGCCCGGCTGCGGGCGGTCGCCCCGGGCGGCGACTACCTGCTCAAGACCGAGATGGGCGCCGGGCACGGCGGTCCGAGCGGTCGCTACGACGCCTGGCGTGAGGAGGCGTTCATCAACGCCTGGATCCTGGACCGCATCGGCCGCGCCTGATCCGGGCCGCGCCTGGCTTGGCACGGCGTGATCGCGCCCGATCGTGGACGTAGTCCCCTCGGCGTTTCGGGGAGGCCACTACGTCCATGATCGGGCGCGGGCGTTCCCGGGTCGGCGCGAATGTCGGGGCCTAGACTTCCGGGGTGACCGGGGCTACGGATGGTGACGGCGGGGCCGCCGAGGACGTCCGCCGGCCGAGCATGGCGGCGTTGGCGCGGGACCGTCGGGTCTGGCTGATCCTCGCCGTGGTCGCCGGCCTCCTGGTCTGCTGCTGCTCGGCGGTGGTTGGCACGTTGGTGGCACTCTCCTCCGGCCTGCTCACCGCCTGACCCGGCTGAACTCGCCAACCCGGCCAACCCGAGTGGATCAAAGCGAGTCCGACGGAAACGCGGCTCACGTCGTGCGGAGTTCGTCCAGGGCCGTGCTGGCGCGTAGGAAGAGCAGCCCGACACCGACCGTCACCAGCACGGCGGCCAGGGCGCCGGCGCCGAGCCAGGCCAGTTGTTCCAGGGGCACCGGCACCGCTTGCTCCGACCCGGGGGTCTCGATGATCCGGGTGTACTGCTCGCGAGTGGCCGGGTCGGCACACAGCGCCGCCGAGGCGTCGCAGACCGACGTCGACGACCCGCCCGTTCCCGCTGTGGGGAAGAGCCCTCGACCGAGCAGCGCGCCCACGGTGAGCGCGAGCAGGATCGCCGGCACCGCCGGGGCCAGCGCCTGCCAGGCCACCGACCGGCTCAGCGTCGCACGGGGCACCCCGGTGGCGACCAACGCGGCATACGCCCGTCGCCGGGCCACAATTCCCTCCGCCAGCGCAACGATCAGCCCACCGGTCGCGATCAGGATGGCCACCGCGACCGTGGCATCGACCAGATGCATTGTGGACAGATAGAAGGGGTCAGCGCCACCGTCCGCACCGACGAGCCGGTTCTGCTCCCGATCGAGCTGGTCCACTGTGGCGAAGTAGGCGCGCTGGGCGGCGGCACCCCCGCCGAAGATCAGGGCGGCGAGCAGCGCCGCGAACGTGCGGCTGCCCGCCCACGGGTCGGCCATCAACCGGCCCGCCGCGAGCAGGGCCGCGGGCCGGCGGGCGTGCCGACGCAACAACCGCCCGCAGTTGTACGAGATCCAGCCGGTGCCGATCACCACCCCGATCATCGCCGCGAGCGCACCCACCGCGAACAGCAGCGGCACCAGCCAGCCGAGCACCTCGGCGTTGCCGTCGAGTTGGTACATGGCCGGACGGACCGCGAGGAACGAGGCCAGGCCCAGCCCGATCAGGAGCCCGGCCCACGGGCCCGGACCACGCTCGCGGGCGGCCTTACGGCTCACCCCGAGCGGGCTCATGGTCACCGTACGCAGCATCAGGGCGGTGGTCAGCGCCGCGACGACCGGCAGGCCGAGCACCACCGCGGCCACCGCTCCGGGCGACGGCAGCACATCGGTCGGCAGGGCCAGTCGACCTTGCGCGTCCGGTCGGTGCAACAGATCGCGGCCGACCAGGTAGGCACCCAGCCCGACGAGCGTGCCGAGCAGAGCGGCCACACCGGTCTCCAGCACGGCCAACCGGGTGACCTGGCCGGGCGTGGCGCCAGCGAGCCGGATCGCGGCCAGCCGGCGATCCCGCGCCGGCGCGCCGAGCCGCGCGCACTGGCCGGCCAGCGCCAGCACCGGAATCATCAGCATGAGCAGCGCGAACGCCGTCCCGCCACGCAACCCGGGCTCCACGAGCAGCGCATTGTGGTACTGCTCCGACCATCTGTTCCGGTTCTCATCCGTCGCCAGGGGCGTGGGGATGGCCAACACTGTGAGCGCCGCGAGACCGGCCAGGGTCGCCAGCAGGGCACTGAGGGCGGTGAGCACCACCCGGGCGGTGTCGGTGCGGCTGCCGGCGAGCGCGAGCCGGACCAGCGTCGCCGGTCTCACCGGGCGCCACCGGCCAGCGGCACGTCGAGCCCCAGGCCCGTGTGGTCCACCAGGCCGTCGCGCAACATGATCTCCCGATCGGCGTACGCGGCGATTCGCGGTTCGTGGGTGATCAGCACGACGGCGGTGCGCTGCTCACGGGCGAGCCGGACCAGATGGGTCAGCACCTGCTCGCCCGTGAGCGTGTCCAGCGAACCGGTCGGCTCGTCGGCGAAGAGCACCCGCGGCTCGGTCACCAACGCCCGGGCGGTGGCGCAACGCTGCTGCTGACCACCGGACATCTCACCCGGCCGGAGGTCGGCCAACTCCCCCACACCGAACCGGTCCAGCCAGGTGAGCGCCGCCGTCCGTGCCTCTCGCCGCCCCGTGCCGGCGAGGAGCAGGGGCAGTGCGACGTTCTCCGCGGCGGTCAGCTCGGCGACCAGTTGGCCGAACTGGAACAGCACCCCGAACTCGGTGCGCCGCAGCCGGGAACGGGCCGCCTCCGACCAGGTGTCGATGCGGTGCCCCCGCCAGGTGACCTCGCCAACATCCGGCCGGAGGATCCCGGCCAGGCAGTGCAGCAGGGTCGACTTGCCGCAGCCGCTCGGGCCGGTGACGGCGACGATCTCACCTTCGGCCACGTCGAGCGTCACGCCGCGCAGCGCGGGTGTCGGGCCATACGCCCGAACCACGCCGCGAGCCTGGAGTTGCGTCACGGATGCACCTCCCGGTGCCAGTCGGCGACCCGGCCCAGAGTGGCGTGCAGCCACCGCAGGTCCGCGTCGAGGTGGGTGATCGCGTAGTCGGCCGCGACCACGTCACTGAGAGTGGCGGTCGGGTTGACCTTGACCGCGGTCAGCTCACGCAGCCGTGCGGTGTGCGCGGCGCGCTGGGCGATCAGGTAGGACCGGGCCCGGTCGACGTCGGCGACCAGGAGCGCCACCACGACCTTGGCGAAGAGCGTGCTGGCCACGTACGGCATGGGTGGTTCCACAGTGGTGAGCCACTGGTCGAGCGTGGCCCGCCCCTGGTCGGTCAGCGCGTACGCCGTGCGATCCGGCCCGGCCGCGCGGTCCTGCCCGGCGGTGGCCACCAGGCCGTCACGTTCCAGTCGGCCGAGGGTGGCGTAGACCTGCCCGAAGGCCAGCGGCCGAGCCCCGGGCAGCCGCTCGTCGTGTGCACGCTTCAGCTCGTAGCCGTGCCGGCTGCCGGCAGCCAACAACCCGAGCAGAACATGCGGCGTGGACACCCGCCCACTATTCACCGAGCGAATAGCCACGTCAACAACCCCACGCCCCCACCTGGTTGATCAGGAGGAGGCGGGGTGGGGGGTGGGTTACGGGGTGGTGGGCCAGGTGGGAGTGCGGCCGGTCTGGGTCAGCAGGTGGGCCAGGTCGGGAGTAGGGGTCGGGGTTGCGGGGCTCGGCACCGGCTCGGCGAAGACGCCCATCTTGCGGGCGGTCGGACCCAACTGCTCGACCAGCCCGTGCAGCTCGGCCACCGCCTCCGGGGCCGGCTGGTACGCCTGGCCGGTGGCGACGGCGAGGTCCCAACCGTGCACGGTCAGGTCCAGCAGGGCCATACCGCCGATGACGGTCTGCGGCATGCCCATGCCCGGCGACACGCCCTCCAGGGTGGACGGGTCCGACCAGGCGGCGACCAACCGACCGGTCTCCTCCTCGAACCGGTCCTGCCAGCCGTCGCCCAGGTGGTCGGGCTTCTCGGCCCACTCCACCGGCCGCTTCACGGCCAGGTCCTGGAAGTTGACCACCACCTCGAACAGGTGGTTGAGCAGATCGCGGACCAGGTAGTCGCGGCACGGGGTGGGCAGATCGAACTGGTCGTCGGCGATGCCGCGCACCACATCGACGGTTCGCGGCGCGGCAGCCGCCAGCAGGTCGCTAGTCTGAGTGGTCATAGAGCCAGCGTATGAGGGTGGTCTTGAATAAATGCGACACCGACCGCGTGGCGACAGCCGGGGGATTCTCGACCCCGGACGCATGCTGCGCGAGGTGCGGTTCCGTCGGCACCTGCCGGTGGAGTCGCTACGCCCCTGGGTGGAGCACTACTGGCTGATCGACTGGGCGTTGAGCACACCGTTCGAGCAGCGCGTCGTGCCGCATCCGGCGGTGAACGTGGTGTTCCGGCGGGACGGTGACGGACCGGAGTCCGGCGAGGTGGCCGGGGTGGGCAACGACCTGTTCCGGATCACGCTCACCGGCACCGGCCGGGTCTGCGGAGTGCAGTTCCGCCCCGGTGGGTTCCACTCGTTCTGGCGTCGGCCCGTCACCGAACTGACCGGTCGCCGGGTGCCGCTGCCCGCCGGTCGGCTGGTCCGCCCCGACTTCCCGGTGTGCGCGGCCACCGACGACGAGCGCTGCCGCGCGTTGGACGCCCTGCTCACCGCCTGGGCCCCGGAGCCGGACCCGATGGCCGAGGAGGCCGTCCGGCTGGCCGAGGCGATCCGCACCGACCGGACCGTGCTGCGGGTCGACGACTTCGCCGCGCGGCACGACCTTCCGGTTCGCCGGTTGCAGCGACTCTTCGTGGAGTACGTGGGGGTCGGGCCGAAGTGGGTGATCCGGCGCTACCGACTCCAGGAGGCCGTCGAACAGGCCGCCGGTGGCCCGTTGAGTTGGGCGGATCTCGCCGCCGACCTGGGCTACAGCGATCAGGCTCACCTGGTTCGCGACTTCACCGCCGTGGCCGGGGTGTCACCGGCCGCGTACGCCCGCTCGGTGCACTGAGGCCGCACCGGCTCAGCGGCGGCGCACGACGACCACTGCGACGTCGTCCTGGATCTCCGGTGGGGCCAGTTCCACCAGCAGCCGGGCGCAGAACCGGTCCAGGTCGTCGTCGACCGTGGCGCAGACCGCGGCCAGCGCGGCCAACCCCTCGTCGATTGTGGCGTCCCGCCGCTCGATCAGCCCGTCGGTGTAGAACACCAGCGTGGCACCGGCCGGCAGCACGAATTCCAGGTCGGCCGGTCGAGGCGCGCGGACGCCGAGCAGCGGCGCGGAGTGCTGCACGAACTCGACAGTGCCACCCAGGTTGAGCACCGGGGGAAGATGCCCGGCGCTGGCCAGCCGGATCCGCCCGGTCGGCGGGTGCAGCAGCAGTACGCAGAGCGTCGCCAGTTCGTTCGGCAACAGTGTCCGCATCAGCTCGTTGACCCGGTGCAGGATCTCGCCGGGCTGGTGCCCCTCCACGGCGTACGCCCGCACCGCGTGTCGCAGCTCAGCCATCACGGTTGCCGCGTGTAGCGAGTGCCCGGCCACGTCGCCGATCGCCAGCAGCAGGTGCCCGTCGAGCATCACCAGCTCGTAGAAGTCGCCGCCCACCTCGGTCTGCGCGCTGGCCGGCTCGTAGCGCACCGCGAAGTCGAGTCCGGCGACAGTGGGCAGCCCGCGCGGGAGCAGGCTGCGTTGGAGGGTGACAGCGATCCGGTGCTCCTCGTCGAAGGAGCGCTGCCCCTCCACGGCCGCCGCCACCGCCTGGGCCAGCTGCTTGAGCACCGGGGTCTGAGCGGTCTGGGTGGCGGTCGGGACCACCACGTACAGCGGGGCCCGATCCTCGCGCAGCCGGGCGGCAGCGACCGTCACCGTGTCGTCCGTCGGCCAGTCGACAAGTGCCCAGTTCGCCGGGGTCTCCACCCGTACGGTGGCACCGGTCGGCACTCCGGTGTCGTCGACGACCCACGGCACCACCTCGGCCGAAGCGCCGGGACCGGCGCAGGTCCCGGCGAGACAGTCACCGTCGAACGTCTCGGCGATCACCGCCGCCGGGCTCTTGAAGATCTGGGCGGCTCCCTCCGCGGCGGCCTCCAGCAGGCGTGCGAAGGTCGGCGCGGCGTGCACCGCCACTGTCGTGTCGGCAAGCCCGAGCAGGCGCTCGGCGAGCAGTTCGGCGCGCTGGCGGGCCTGGTAGTAGCGCAGCACCGCCCGCGTGGTCGCGATCAGCTCTTCCGGCTCGATCGGCTCGGTCAGGTACGCGTCCGCGCCCCGGGTCAGCCCCTGGGCACGGTCGGCCACGTCGACGGCGTGCGCCGACACGTGGATCACCGGCATCGCCGGGTGCCGGGCCTTGATCTGTTCGCAGACCTCGTACCCGCTCAGGTCGGGCAGCCGGACGTCGAGGACCACCAGGTCGATCCGGTCCACCTCGACCCGATCCAACGCCTCGGTGCCGTTCTCGGCCTCGAGCACTGTGAACCCGGCCCGGGTCAGCCAGCTGACAAGCAGGTAACGCTTGGTGGGGTTGTCATCGACCACCAGGATGGTCGTCGGCGCGCCGTCCACGCCGTCACGCCCCGCCGGTGGGCAGGGAGACGGTGAACGTGCTGCCCCCGCCCGGCTCGCTTGTCAACTCCAGCGTCCCGCCGAGCAGCGTCACCAGACGCCGGGCGTACGGCAGGCCGAGGCCGGTGCCGCCGACCCGGGTCACCCCCGGCACCTGGTAGAACTCCTCGAAGATCCGGTCGTGCAGCTCGGAAGCGATGCCGGGGCCGGTGTCACTGACCTCGAAGTTCCACCGGTCGCCGTGCCGGCGGGCGCGCAGTCCCACCTCGCCGCGCTCGGTGAACTTCAACCCGTTGTGCAGCAGGTTACGCAGCACCTGGCCGAGCAGCACCTCGTCGGTGCGCAGCGTGGCCGGCGCGGCCGGCTCCTCCACCACCAGCTCCACGTCCGGGCGGGTGGCCAGCGCGCGCAACGTGCCGCGCAGTTGGCCGAAGACCGGACGCAGGTCGACGTCCGCCCAGTCCGGCTCGATCCGGCCGGACTCCGCCTTGGCCAGGTCCAGCAACTCGTTTACCAGGTTGAGCAGGTCTGTCGCCGACGAGCGGATCAGATCGATCTGGCGGCCCTGCTCCTCGGTGAGCGGGTCGGAGGCGGAGTCGGTGAGCAGCCGCCCCAACCCGATGATCGCGGTGACCGGGGCGCGCAGCTCGTGGCTCACGTTGGCCAGGAACCGGCTCTTCGACTCGCTCGCCGCGCGCAGCTGGGCCGACTTCCCGTCCAGCTCGGCGTAGAGGGCGACGACACCCCGGTTGGTCTCCTCCAACTCCTCGGTGAGCTGGTTGTAGAGCGCCACCACACCGCGGTTGGTCTCGGCCAGTTCCTCGTTCAGCACGGCCAGTTCGTCGCGCTGGCTGCGCACCTCGTCGAGTGCGGCGATGAGCTGACCGTTCTGCACGGTCAACTCGTCCAGCGCGCTGGCCGGCGCGGTACGACCGAGTTCGGCGCGGAACTCGGCGAGCCGCTCCGGGGTCGGCGTGGGCGCGTTGGCCGGAACTCGTCGGGACATCCTCACGACCGTAACCCTGCCGACGGCCGACACGCTCAACGTGTCGACCAGTCGGGACACCGCGCCGGACTGCGGCTGGTAGCGGCCGTCCGGCAACGGGGTCACCGGGGCCAGATCAGCGCGCAGGTGGAACCGGCCGTCGGCATTCGCGTCGAGGTGGAAGGAGACGTCCGCGCCGCCGGTCGTTCGCAGCAGGTCCCGGGCGACCTCGCTGAGCGCGGTGGCGATCCGCACCTGGTCCTGGTGTTCCAGACCGACCACCGCGGCCACCTCGCGGCCCCGCTGGCGGACGACGAAGATGTCCTGCTCGACCCGCAGCGCCATCTGCAGCAGCGGCAGCGCGGCCGGCTCGCCGGTCATTCCCAGGACCTCGCGACAAGTACGCAGGCGTCGTCACGTCGCACACCGGCGTCGCGCAGGAGGGTCGCCGCCATGACCAGCGGGGATTGCTCCGCCAGGCCGGGGTAGTCGGTCAACCGCCACCGGTCGACCACCCCGTCGCTGTGCATCACCAGCCGGGCACCCGGACCGAACGGGTAGTCGTACTCCCGGATCGTCGGCCGTTGGTGGCCGGCGATGCCGGGCAGCGACACCAGCCCCCGGCGCTTGCCGTCGCCCTCGACGACGGCACCGGAGATGTTGCCCAGGCCGGCGTAGTGCAGCACGCCGGCCGCCGGCACCAGCTCGGCGACCGCGAGTGCGCTGCCACGGGTGTGCGACATGCTCCGATGCAGGTGACCGACCACCGCCGCCGGGGGACCGGCCGGGGCGTTGCGGAACGCGGCGAGCGCCGCGTCGGTGGCGGCGCCGGCCAGCGGGCCGTGCCCCAACCCGTCGCTGACCAGCACCTGGTGTCGCCCGTCGGCGACCCGGACGGCGTACCCGTCGCCGCTGACCGTTTCGCCGGTGATCGGGCGTGTGAGGGCGCCGGCCCAGGACGGCCGCGCCGGCTCCGCCGGCCAGACCTGCACGGCGAGGACGGTGCCCCGCTCGGGCAGGGAGTAGCCGTCGAACCAGCTGGCCTGGCGGACGATGGCACCCAAACCGATGCCGAGCGTGCCCGTGGTGGAGTGCCCGTCCTGCAGGGAGACGGTCAGGTCGGCCATGCCGGGTCCGGAGTCGATTGCCACCAACTCCACGCCGGCCTCCCCGGCGCGGCGTACCGGCCGAAGCAGCAGGACGCCGTCGTCGGCGTGCTTGACCAGGTTGCTGGTCAGCTCGGCGGCGACGATGGCCAGGTCGGCGATGCGCGCCGCACCCATCTCCAACTGGGCGCCGAGGCGTTCGGCGGCGCGCCGGACGGCACTCGCGGAGCTACTGGCCTCCACCCGGAACCAGATTCCACTGTCGGTGACCGGGTCGCCGTTCACCGGGACCACTTGGTGATGGTGATGCGCGTGCCGGTTCCCTCGGAGGTCTCGATCTCGAATTCGTCGACAAGTCGGCGGGACCCGCTGAGCCCGAGGCCGAGGCCGCCGCCGGTGGTGTAGCCATCGGTCAGGGCCAGATTGAGGTCGGCGATGCCCGGCCCGGAGTCGGCGAAGACGATCCGCAGGCCCTTACGGCGGCCGTTGTCCACTGTCGCCACCTCGGCCGAGCCGCCACCGCCGTAGACCAGGGTGTTGCGGGCCAACTCGCTCGCCGCGGTGACCACCTTGGTCTGGTCGACGAGGGACAGCTTGACGGCCACCGCGACGGCACGGACCAACTGCCGGACGCGCACCACGTCCTCGTCGCTCTGGATCACCTGTGCCTGCGGGTGGCCCAGGTCGACACCCGTGGTCACGGCGTGGCCGTCTCGGCGTCCGGATCGTCGTCGAGCTGGTAATCGAGCTCGTCGGCGTGGGCCGCCGCGATCAGCTCCATGCCGCGCTCGACGTTCAGAGCGGTACGGATGCCATTCAACGACAGACCGAGTTCGACAAGGGTGATGGCGACGGCGGGGCGCATCCCGACCACCACCGTCTCCGCGTCGAGCACCTTGGAGATCGACGCGATGGTGGAGAGCATCCGCCCGACGAAGGAGTCGACGATGTCCAACGCGGTGATGTCGATGATGACGCCGTGGCAGCCGGTGTCCACGATCCGCTCGGCGAGATCTTCCTGAAGCTGGACCGCGGTCTGGTCGGACATGTCCAGCTGGATCGAGACGAGCAGGATGTCACCGATCTTGAGGATCGGTACGCGTTCCATCAGACGCCCCGGCGCGGCTGGCGGCGGGCGGTCTCCACCCCGTTCAGCCGCAGCACGTGGCGCAGCGCGTCGGCGAGGCTCGCCTTGGTGGCGATGTCGCCGAACTCGATCCCGAGCGCGACGATGGTCTGCGCGATCTGCGGGCGGATGCCGGAGATGATGCAGTCGGCGCCCATCAGCCGGGCGGCCACCACGGTCTTCAGGATGTGCTGGGCGACCTGGGTGTCCACGGCTGGGACACCGGTGATGTCGATGATCGCGTACGGGGAGCCGGTGTCGACCAGGGTCTGCAGCAGCCGCTCCATCACGACCTGGGCCCGAGCGGAGTCCAGGGTGCCGACCAGCGGGACGGCGACCACGCCCTCCCAGAGCTTGACCACCGGAGTGGAAAGTTCGAGCAACTGCTCGGCCTGGTCGGCGATCAGGCTCTCCCGGGTGCGGACGAAGCTCTCGAAGGTGAACAGGCCCATCTCGTCGACAAGCTTCGAGAAGGCGACGTAGTCGTGCAGCCCGTTGGCGCCGCCGGACTCCTGCACCAGCTCGGCCAGCACGTCCTTGAGCGCGAAGACGCTGATGGTGGTCTCGGTGGCGGAGAAGCCCTGCCGGGCCCGACCACGGGACAGATCGGACAGCGCGGCGCGCAGCTCGGCGGCGTGGCCGGCGGACAGGTCGACGTCGCCCTGCTTACCGGTGATGATTATGGCACCGTGCAGGTCCTGGACCTGCCGGCGCAGCTCGGCCTGGCTCAGTCGGCCCCGCAACGAGCTGGTGACGATCTCGGTCCACCGAGTCGTGACCCGTTCGGCCTGCCCGCTGAGCAGCGCGACGAGCCGACCACTTTCTTCGGTGCTCAACGCCATTTGGAACCCCCTTGACCTGGACCGGGCGGACTCTATCACCGGGGCCTGACCAACTACTTGCCCCGTAGCAACGGAATGACCGTGGTCACCGGATCCTGGCTCCCGTTCTGCGTACGACCCCCGCCGTGGGATACCGTTCCCCCGATAACAGGAGGTCTGGCGAATGTCCTTGACGGTACACACGGAACAGCGCGGCGACGTGGTCGTCGTGTCGGTCGCGGGCGAGCTGGACATGGCCACCGCACCGCAGCTACAGGACCAGATCACCGACCTGCTCGACAAGGGTCGCAACCGGCTGGTGTTCGACCTGGCAAACGTGTCGTTCTGCGACTCGACGGGTCTGTCGGTCTTCGTCCGCGCCAAGAACAGCTGCGACGAGGCCGGCGGCGTGGTGCGGCTGGCCGCCCCGCAGCGGGGCGTGCTGCGCATCCTCGAGGTGAGCGGTCTGGTCGAGGTGCTGCACACCTACCCGACGGTGGACGAGGCAGTCGCCGGCGAACCGACGTCGGCCTCCTCCTGACCGCAGACGTTCGTCACTCGTCCTCGACGTAGCGGGGACGAGCGATCGCCAGGCCCGCCGTCGTCTGCACGGCGAGCGCGCCAAGCAGGAACCCGATCGGCGCGGTCCAGCCGCCGGTGACTTCGTAGAGGATGCCGACCAGCAACGGGCCGAGGGCTGCGATCACGTATCCGGTGCTCTGCGCGAATGCGGAGAGCGCGACGGTCCCCTCGGCGGTGCGGGCGCGCAGTCCGATGGCGGTCAGGATCATCGGGAACGCGCCCTGGCCGATCGCCAGCAGGGCGACCCAGAGCAGCGCGGCACCCCGCGGGGCGAACGCCAACCCCAGGTAGGCCAGCGCCGACGAGGTGGTCAGCCCGAGCACCAGCGGGCGCAGGCTGCCCAGTCGACCGGCCACGGTGGGCATCAGCAGCGCGATCGGCACACCGAGCGCTGTCACTCCGGCGAGCAGCAGCCCGGCCGACTCCGGCTGGTAGCCGGCGTCCCGGAACAACTGGGCCAGCCAGCCCATGATCGCGTACCCGCTGAGCGACTGTGCCCCGAAGTAGACGGCCATCGCCCAGCCGAGCCGGGTCCGCGCCGGCCGGATGCGCACCGGCGCGGTGACGGCCGCCGTCGGGGTCGAGCGCCGCGCGCCCGCCCGGGTCCGCAGCGCGAGTGGCACCCACGGGAGTACGGCCACCGCGGCCATCGCGGCCCAGACGCCCAGCCCCGCCCGCCACGAGCCGAAGGCGTGCGCGATCGGCACCGCGGAGGCCGCGGCCACCGTCGTGCCGAGGGTCAACGCCATCGTGTACGCCCCGGTGACCAGCCCGGTCCGGTGCGGGAAGTGTTGCTTGACCAGCATCGGCAGCAGGATGTTGGCGACCGCGATGCCGGACAGTGCCAGGGTGCTGGTGAGCACGAAGATCCAGGCCGAGTCGGTGACGACCCGGAGGACCTGGCCGGCGGCGAGGGCGAGCATGGCGACCACCAGCACCCGGGCCGGCGCCACCCGGCGGACCAGCCACGGGGTGAGCGCGCCGAGGCCGGCGAACGCGATTGTCGGCAGGGTGGTGACCAGGCCGGCCATGGTGCCGGAGAGCCCCAGCCCGTCGCGGACCTCGTCGAGCAGGGCGCCGAGGCTGGTCACCACGGCGCGCAGGTTGAGCGCGACCAGCAGCATCCCGACCAGCACGAGCGCGCCACCGGTCGCCGGGTGCGTCCGTCGGCCGGCACCGGGGTCGCGCGTCGAGGGTGGGTCGACGAGGACGGGAGCGGGCGGCGCCGGAGCGGCGGTGGGTGGCGGGGTCATGACCGCTAACCTACAATCATGGGATGAATTTCGGACCGGTGATGTAACAAGTGCCACCGTCGGTCGGTTCCCCCTCCGCACCGCTGGTGCCGCCCCGCGGCCACCGGGTCCGGCAGACCATCGAGCAGCTCCGCGCCCGGATCCTCGGCGGCGAGTGGCCAGTCGGCGGGCGCATCCCCACCGAGCCGCAGCTCGTCGCCGCGCTGGGCGTGGGGCGCAACACCGTCCGTGAGGCCGTCCGCGCCCTGGTGCACGCCGGGGTGCTGGAGTGCCGGCAGGGCTCCGGCACGTACGTGGTGTCCACCGACGAACTGGCACCGGTGGTGGCCCGCCGGCTCGGCGACGACCGGATGACCGAGGTCATCGAGGTGCGGCGCGCCTTCGAGGTGGAGGCCGCCCGGCTCGCCGCGCTGCGGCGTACCCCGGAGGACCTGGCGACGCTCGACGGCGTGCTCGCCGAACGCGAGGCCGCCTGGCGCGGCGGCCGGGTCGACGCGTTCGTCGAGGCCGACGCGGCCCTGCACGTCGCGGTGGTCGCCGCCGCGCACAACGCCATGCTCGCCGAGCTGTACGCCTCGGTCGGCACCGCCCTGCGCAGCACTGTCGCCCAGGCGATGGGGGGCGCGCTCACGCCCGAGCGTTACGTCGACCACACCCGGTTGGTCGAGGCGATCCGGGCCGGCGATCCGGGCCGGGCGGCGCTCGAAGCCGGCGCTTTTCTGGAGCCCGCCGCAGGGGCATAGGTTGTGCCGGACAGAAAAGCGGACACCTCGGGAGTACGAATGCTCAAGGGCTTCAAAGACTTCATCATGCGCGGCAGCGTCGTCGACCTGGCGGTCGGTATCGTCATCGGCGCCGCGTTCACGGGACTCGTCTCGTCGTTCACGGAGAGCTTCCTCAAGCCGCTGATCAAGCTGATTGGCGGCGGCAGCGAACTCAAGTCGGGCACCTGGGACATCGGCGGGGTGAACTTTCCCTGGGTCAACTTCATCAACGCCCTGATCACCTTCCTGCTCACCGCAGCAGTGCTCTACTTCCTCGTGGTGTACCCCATGAACAAGCTGGCCGAGCGGCGGCAGCGGGGCGAGGAGCCGCCGCCGGCGGCGCCGAGCGAGGAGATCAAGCTGCTCACCGAGATCCGGGACGCGCTGGTCTCCGCCGGTCACACCGGCCCCGGCCAGCAGCGCGGGGCACTCGACGACGTGCTGGGCCGACGCACCGAACCCCCGGCGCCACGCTGACACCGAACGGATGCACATCGGCCCCTGCGGGATTCCCGCAGGGGCCGCACCTTCTCGTACGTGTGTTCGATAGAGTCCCGCCATGGAGCAGCGAAAGCACTGGTGGAACGGGAAATGGGGGCGGCTGGCCCGACGGGACGTCTTCCTCCGGGTGGACGCCGACCGGTGGCACGTCGAGCAGCGGGCCGGCGGCGCCGAGGGCATTTCCCGGTTCTACGAGTACGGCAGTGCGGACGAGGCCGAGGACACCGTCCGGGCGCTCCTCGACGGCCCGGACACCTGGCGGGAGCTGTCCCCCCGCCCGCCCGGCGGCTGGACCCTCCCGAACGGCTGAGCGGCCGGCCGGTCGGCGCTGGCGTTTAGCGGCGTACCGCCCAGGGAACCGCTGTGGGATGGACCAGCAGGACGAGCAGCAGGCGACGATCTCACGGATCACCACCGGGATGCCGGTGATCGACTCGGCCGGCACCGAGGTCGGCACGGTGGACCTCGTCCAGCGGGCCGACCCGAACGCGGTGACCGTCCAGGCGCCGACCGCCGACCCGGGCAGCAGCCTGGACGAGTTGATCGAGGCGACCGCGGTCGAGGAGCCGGACGTTCCGGCCGATCTGGCGGCCCGGCTGCTGCACAGCGGTTACCTGAAGGTCTCCACCGAGCTGACCCGCACGGGTGCGGTCTACGTACCGGCCGACCGGATCGGGTCGGTGGCCGACGGCCGGGTCCTCCTCGCCGTGGGCGTGGCGGACCTGCCACCCGAGGAGTAGCCCCAGCCCCGAGATCCACACGGGATCAGTGAGGTTGCGGTGTCCGGTCGGCTGGGACAGCGCGGTCTCCGTGAGCTGGTGTTGATCTCTCCGGCTCGTCGGCGGGTGCGGCCGTCGGCAGGTCGCGGGGTGCGGCGGATGGGCGGCGGTGGAAGAGCAGCAGCATCAGACAGCCGGCGACCAGACCCCAGAACGCCCCGCCCACGCCGATCAGGGTCACCCCGGAGGCGGTCACCACGAAGGTGACCACGGCGGCCTCCCGGGTGGCCGGGTCGGTCACCGCCGCGGCGAGCGCGGTGGCGAGGGCGCCCAGCAGGGCCAGCCCGGCGACCGCCTCGATGAGGATCGGCGGGGCGACCGCGACCAGCGCCGTTGCCACGCCGGCACCGAGGCCGAGCAGGGCCAGGCCGGCGCCGGCGGTGACCGAGGCCACCCATCGGCGCTCCGGGTCCGGGTGCGCGTCCGGGCCGGCGGCCAGCGCGGCGGTGATCGCCGCGAGGTTCACCGCGTGCCCGCCGGCCGGGGCGGCGAGCAGACTGGCCAGGCCGGTGGCCCGTAGCGCGGCGCCGAACGGCGGCCGGTAGCCGTAGCCGGCCAGCACCGCCATGCCGGGCACGTTCTGTGCGGCCATGGTGACCAGGAACAGCGGTAGGGCGAGGCCGATCAGCGCGGACGCGTTCCAGGCCGGCGCGGTCACTGTGATCGACGGAGCCAGCGCGGCACCGGACAGGCCGGTCGGCGGCGCGGTCAGCGCGATCGCGACCACCGCCACCAGCAACGCGCCGGGCACCGCCCAGCGGCGGGCGAACCGGTGCAGCAGCAGCCAGCCGATCACCACCGGACCTGCCACCGCGGGCAGCTCCACCAGTGCGCGGACCGGGGCGGTGCACAACGGGAGCAGCACCCCGGCGAGCATCGCGCCGGCCACCGGCTTGGGGATGGCCGCCACCGCACGGCCGAGTGGCGGGAACAGCCCGGCTGCCACGATCAGCACACCGGAGACGAGGAAGGCGCCCACCGCGACCGGCCAACCGCCCGGCGGTGGTCCGGTGGCCACCAACAGCGCCGCGCCCGGCGTGGACCAGGCCACGCTCATCGGTATCCGGTGCCGCCAGCCCAGCCAGGCCGCGGCGAGCCCGCACGCCACGCAGAGGGCGAGCAGGCCGGAGGCGGCCTGCGCGTCCGACGCGCCGGCCGCGCGGAGCCCGGCCAGCACGACGGTGAACGAGCTGGCGAAGCCGACCAGGGCGGTCACCACGCCGGCCAACACCGGTTGGACGCGTCCGGCCATGCCACCCTCCCCGGGTGTTCCGTTTACGGAACGACAGTGTGTAGCACGATAGCCGGGTGCCGCAGCCACCAACCCGCCGCCCCGACCTCGACGTGGCTCCTGCCGTCGTCGGCCGCCGGGTCCGCGCCCTACGCGAGGAGCGGGGGATCTCGCTGTCCACCCTGGCCCGGCTCGCCGGCGTCGGGAAGGCCACCCTCTCCGGCCTGGAGAACGGCACCCGCAACCCGACCCTGGAGACGCTCTGGGCGGTCACCGCGCAACTCGGCGTACCGCTGACCGCCGTGCTGGCCGAGCCGGCCGCGGGGCCCACCGTGCACGGCACCGCTGTCACCGCCACCCTGCTGGAGGTGTTCACCGACACCGACGCGACCTACGAGCTGTACCGGATGCGGGTCGCGCCCGGCCCCGGGCAGGTCTCCCCCGCCCACCAGCCGGGGGTCACCGAGCACGTCACAGTCTTCGCCGGGGTGCTGCGCGCGGGCCCGACCGACGCGCCGCTGACCGCGCCGGCCGGCGGTCACCTCCGCTGGGTGTCCGACGTACCGCACAGCTACGCGGCGGTGGGTGACGAGGAGGTCGCCGCCAGCCTGCTGCTGCGCTACCCGCGGCGCTGATTCGCGGCCGATCGGCCGGGAATCGCCCGACCCGACGACGGAAATCGCAATCATTTCTCGACGCACGCAGGAGGCGTAGAGACGAAGGCGGGGTGTTCTTGGCAAGCTTGACCCCATGACGCTGATCCTCCGCTCGGTCATCCTCAACGACATCGGCCTGGTCCGCACCAACAACGAGGACTCCGCCCTCGCCGGTGACCGCCTGATCGCCGTCGCCGACGGCATGGGTGGGCTGCCCGCGGGCGAGGTGGCGAGCGAGATCGTGATCCGGATCCTGGACGAGCTGGCCCCGCCCACCGATCCCGACGGCGCCGCCGACGCCCTGCGTGCCGTGGTCAGCACCGCCAACCAGCGCATCCACGCCGCCATCACCGTCGACCCGAGCCGCGACGGGATGGGCACCACGCTCACCGCGGCGCTGCTGGCCGGCGAGACGCTGGTCCTGGCCCAGGTCGGCGACTCCCGCTGCTACCTGTTGCGCGACGGGGAGCTGACCCAGCTCACCCGGGACGACACGTTCGTCCAGGCCCTTGTCGACCAGGGCACCCTCTCCCCGGAGCAGGCCCGCCACCACCCGCAGCGGTCGCTGGTGACCCGGGCCGTGCAGGGCGCCGACACCCCACCGGCGGTCGGTGTGCTCACCGTGGTCCCCGGCGACCGGCTGCTGCTGTGCAGCGACGGGCTCTCCGACTACGTCGAGGACGACGCGATCGCGGCGGCGCTGGGCATGTACGCCGACCGCCAGCAGTGTGGCGAGCAGTTGGTGAAGCTCGCCCACCACGCCGGCGCACCGGACAACGTCACTGTCGTGGTCTCCGACGTCGTCGCCCGCTGAGTTCAGCCGACCAGCCCACGCTGGCGTCCGGGCCACGGATACCGTCAATCCGGTTGCCCCGGCCGGCACGGCAGGTTGAGATGGGCGGATGACCATCCGCCGGGTGACCGCTGACGAGCGTCTCACCACAAGCTTCCCGTTGGCCGCGTACGCCTTCGAGTCGTCGCCGATCGGTGCTGCCCGGACCGAGGAGTTCCGCGACTACCTGCCCTACAACCAGGGCAACCGGACGCTGATCGCCGAGGAGGGTGGCGTCACGCTTGCCGCCGTCTCGTCCATCCCGATGCGGCAGAACCTGCGCGGGGCGGTGTTGCCGATGGCGGGTGTCGCCGGGGTCGCCACCCATCCGCTGGCCCGCCGGCAGGGGCACGTGCGGGCGCTGATGCACCAACTCCTCGACGAGGTACGCGACGAGGGGCATCCAGTCAGCGCGCTCTACCCGTTCCGGCCCAGCTTCTACGCCCGGTTCGGCTACGCCGGGTTGCCCAGGTCGCGCACTGTCACCTTCTCCCCGGCCCACCTGGGCTCGCTGCTGCGCGCGGACCTGCCCGGCGAGGTGGGCTGGGAGCGCATCGGCGCCGGCTATCCGGCGTGGCGCGCGTTCACCGAACGGTGTCTGCAGGAGCGGCACGGCTTCGCGCTGTTCCCGGACTACCGGGCGAACGGGATGCGCGACCGGGACGAGCACTGGCTGCTCACGGCCCGCGTCGACGGCGAGGTCACCGGCGCGGTGACCTACCGGATCGACGAGCACGGCGGCACGATGCACGGCAACGAACTGCTGGCCAGCGATCCGCTCGCGCGGGCGTTGCTGCTGCAGTTCTTCGCCCGGCACGTCGACCAGGTCGAACGGGTCACCGTCCAGGTCCCGCCGGACGAGCTGCCGGAGCTGTGGCTGACCGACCTGGACGTGCACGTCGAGGCCCGAATAGCCATCCCGGGTTCGTCCGCCCCGATGGCCCGACTGTTGTCGCTTGACGCGTTGCGCGGGCTGCCGACCGGCCCCGGTCGGGTACGGATCGAGCTGACCGGGGACCGCTGGCTGGCCGGCACCCACCTGCTGGACGGCACGACCGGCGCGCTGGAGGTGGTCGCCGACACCACCGGCAGTACGCCGACCGCCACCC
This sequence comes from Micromonospora sp. NPDC005215, assembly GCF_040607915.1. NCBI lineage: Bacteria > Bacillati > Actinomycetota > Actinomycetes > Micromonosporales > Micromonosporaceae > Micromonospora > Micromonospora sp. NPDC005215. Next base: position 46,362 of record NZ_JBEXHQ010000011.1, read on the forward strand.
TCACGGCGGCCGGGCTCTCCGCCCTGGCGTACGGGGTGCTGGATCCGGCCGAGCTGCCGTTGCGGGGCCTGGGTGCGGTGCCGGTGGACGCCGCCGCGGAGTTGCGCGGCATCTTCCCCGGCCGGGTGCCGTACCTCTTCGTCGACTTCTGAGCCTGCCTCACGACCGGGTTTGCCGGCCTGACTGCTGTGGGTATGGTCCCGGGAATGCCGGAGTGGTTACAGGCGGGTGGGTGGGGGCTGCTGGCCGGATCGGCCCTGCTGCTCGGGGCGGCGGCCGGTTGGTTCGCCCGGGTCCCGCAGCGCCTCATCGCGTCGATCATGGCGTTCGGGGCGGGGGTGCTGCTCTCCGCCGTGTCGTTCGAGCTGATCGCCGAGGCGCACGACCAGGGCGGGCTGCTGCCCACCGCGATCGGCGCGGGCGGTGGCGCGGTGGCCTACACCCTTGCCAATCTGGCCCTCGCCCGGCACGGCGCACGGCACCGGAAGCGCTCCGGCGACCAGCAGCCCTCCGAGGGTGAGCAGCCCGGTTCGGGGTCGGCGATCGCGGTGGGTGCGCTGCTGGACGGCATACCGGAATCCGTGGTGATCGGCGCGAGCCTGCTCAGCGGCGGCGCGGTCAGCCTGGTCACGGTGGCGGCGGTCTTCCTCAGCAACATTCCGGAGGGGCTGTCCAGCGCGGCCGGCATGCGCCAGGCCGGCCGCTCCCGGCGGTACGTCTTCCTGCTCTGGATCGGGATCGCGCTGATCAGCGGGGTGGCCGCGCTGGTCGGCAACACGGTGCTGGGTGGTGCGCCGCCGGAGGTGCTGGCCGGCATCACGGCGCTTGCCGCCGGGGCGATCCTCGCCATGATCACCGACACCATGGTCCCGGAGGCGTTCGAGAACGCCCACCTGCTTGTCGGTCTCATCACTGTCGCGGGTTTCCTGACCGCCTTCGCCCTCTCCCACGCCTGACCGCGCGCCCCGCCTTAACCACTGCTTAATCCCGCACTGTGGATTCGCCGCGACGCCGGTGCGACTCCTAGCATCACGGGGTGCGCATGACGTCGCTTGCCGCTCTGCTCGTCCTCGGTGTCGCCACGGCGACCCTGCCCGCCTGCGCGTCCAACGAGCCGACCCCCGCCTTCGAACCCGGCTCGTCGGCCTCGCCGGTGGCCCCGCCGACGGGCGCCCCGACCGACGCGCCGCAGGCCCGCGCCGGCCTGGGTGGCCCGGGGGCCAGCGCGAGCCCGAAGCCCGCCGCGAAGGTGCTCGCGGCCGGCAATCCGAACGGCCACGCCACCGTTCCGGCCGAGGCACGGGCGGTGGACACCTCGAAGCCGACCCGGACCATCGGCACCGGCACCCCGGCGAGCTGCACCTCCGCGGCGGTCGTGAAGGCCGTCGCGGCCGGCGGCGTCATCACGTTCAACTGTGGACCCGCCCCGGTGACGATCAAGATGACCGCCACCGCGAAGGTCCGCAACGCCAACGGGCCGAAGGTCGTGCTGGACGGCGGCGGCACTGTCACCCTGAGCGGCCAGGGGCAGCGCCGCATCCTCTACCTGAACACCTGCGACCAGGCCCAGGGCTTCACCACCTCGCACTGCCAGAACCAGGACCACCCGCAGCTCACAGTGCAGAACCTGACCTTCGCCGACGGCAACTCCACAGGCGAGAAGGCCGAGGGTGGCGGCGGCGGGGCCATCTTCGTCCGCGGCGGCCGGTTCAAGGTGGTCAACTCGCGCTTCGTCCGCAACCGTTGCGACCGCACCGGCCCCGACCTGGGCGGCGCGGCCATCCGGGTGCTGAGCCAGTTCGAGAACAAGCCGGTGTACGTGGTGGGCAGCACCTTCGGCGGCGCGTCCGGCCAGGGTGGCTCCTGCTCCAACGGGGGCGCGTTGAGCAGCATCGGCGTCTCCTGGGTGGTACTGAACAGCGTGCTCAGCCACAACGAGGCGATCGGCAGCGGCGCCAACCCGGCCAAGTCCGGCACGCCCGGCGGCGGCAGCGGCGGCGCGATCTACTGCGACGGCAACGAGTTCACCGTACGGATCGCCGGCACGATCATCGAGAACAACAAGGCCAACGAGGGCGGCGGGGCGGTCTTCTTCGTCAGCAACAACCGCACCGGCACGATGAAGATCGAAAGCTCGACCCTGCGCCGCAACCCCAGCGCCAAGTTCGAGACCCGAGGCTTCCCCGGCATCTTCTTCCTGGGCGCCCAGAACCCCACGGTGACCGGCTCCAAGCTTCAGTAGGGGTTTCCCTGGCCCGGCGGGCGGGCCTGGAGAAGGGCGGCGGGGCGACCCGGCAGGTCGCGCGCGCCGGACAGCGGAGGGCTTGCGGTGTGGCCGCCGTCGGCCATCCCGGCGAAAAGCTCCTTGAGCGCGGTGAGCGCACTGATCCTGGGCCGCCAACCCAGCTCGGTCTCCGCCCGCTCGCTGGACATCAGCGGCGCGTTCAGGCCCAGCTCCACCCAACCCACGTCGACCGGCTGCAACCGCGCCCGCCAGGTCAGCGCCGCCGCCACCCGTAGCACCGGCGCGGCGACCGGCACCGTCCAACCGTGGAAATGCCGAGCCACCAGCTCCGGGGTGAGCACCGGGTCCGCGGCGACGTTGAAAGCGCCGCGCACCTCACCCAAGACCGCCCGGGTGTACGCATCGGCCACGTCGTCGGCGTGCACCGCCTGCATCCGCAATCGGCGGTTCGTCGGCACCAGCGGAATCCGGCCGAAGCGCAGCAGCCGCACCGGCGCCAGCGGGCCGAGAAAATAGCGGGTGATCTCCGCACCGGCGGCCCGCTGGAAAATCAGCCCGGGTCGCATCCGCACCACCCGCAGCGTCGGGTGATCACGCTCGATCCCGTCCAGCAGCGCCTCCACCTCGGCCTTGTGCTCGCTGTACGACGAGCCGGGCACCCCAGTGGCCGGCCACCGCTCACTGATCGGGTGGTCCTTCGGGCCAGGGGCGTAGGTGCCGACCGACGAGGCGTACACCAACGCCGGCACACCAGCCCGGATCACCGCCTCGAACACCGCGCGGCTGCCCTCGACGTTGGTCCGACGCAGCACCCGCTGATCGTGGCTGGGCTGGATCTGCCAGGCCAGGTGCACCACCGCATCCGCACCCGCGAACACCTCGGCGAGTTGCCCCGCCGCGCCCGGCGCGCCGATGTCGCAGGAGTGCCACCGCACCTGGTCGTACGGCTCACCGGCATCCGGTCCGGGCAACCGCCGGGCCACCCCGGCCAACTCCACGTCCCGCTCCTGGCGCAGCCGCCGCAGCACCGCCGTACCAACATTGCCGCTCGCCCCCACCACCACGATCCGCATGCTCGACCCCGTACCCGCCCAGCAGCCGCTCAACCGCCCACGCCGTCCTCCGCGGGTGGCCTCGCGGGTGGCCTCGCGGGTGGCCTCGCGGCTTGATCCACTCGACTTCCTGGAACTCGCGGTGTCGCGGCGGGCGGGACAGCCCCGACTTCCGGCATTCCGAGTTGATCAAGGGCGAGGGGAGTCTCGGACCCAGCCGCGCCCGCCCTCTCCCCGTCGGCCGGTGGTGGCGGCCAGGCAACGCGGGCAGATCCGGCCAACCGCGTCCGCCTCAGTGAGCACGTCGGTGCCGGAGTAGTCGAAACTGACGTGCGGGAAGCGACGCAACCGGGTCCGGCTCAGCGCCAGGCCGCAGACCGTCTGGTTCTGACCGGGCAGCCAGGCGTGCACCTCCCCGCCCGGCTGGCGTACGCCGTCCGACCCGATCTCCTCCCCGGACGCGGCTACCGACGGGGTACGGCTCGATCTCATGCCCATCCCGGTTCCCCATCCACCCGGTCCCATGCACCACTGGGCGACGTCGCTTGATCCACTCCATGTTTCCGACCCGGGATGTCCGAGGTGCCGGACGGCACCAGCCCGTCGAACCGGTGATGATCAGGTGCGTCGAACCTGGAAGCCGCAGGCATTGACGGGCGGCCGGAAGCCGTGAGCCGCCGACGCTCACCGTCGGGTAACCTGAGCGCGCGGGCCGCTAGCTCAACGGCAGAGCTGTGGACTTTTAATCCATAGGTTCATCCGCCAAGACTGACGCGGTCATGCGATGACCTGCAGAAACGCAGAGATTCTGATCCACTTTGGACCCATGGTGCTCGTGGGCCGCTCGGTTGCCACGCGGATTCGTCACCGTGCGGGCAGACCAGGCAGCCACCGGAAACGAGCATCAGCTTCCTAAGACGACGCCCTATCTGTACCCAGGGGCTCTTTACCTGCGGGTTCCTGTTCTTTTTACCTCAGCGGGTCGCACTCGCCCGTCACTGCGCTCGCTTGCCGAAGATCGGCAGAGCGGGCGTAGCTCTGCTCAGGGCATTCTTCGCTCGGTTTGACATGCCCTCGCCAAGATCCGGTGAATACCGCGCCGCGTCAGTCTACGGTTCCGCGAGAGCTTGGGCCAGCAGCGTGGCGCGTTCGCGTGCGCGGCTTTGGTGGTCGACCCGGGCAACTCGTCCTGTGAGGCATTGGGCAAAGTGGGGGTGGCCAACCCGTCCCGATTCGCCCGACTGCTGGCCGACCGGCTCGCCCGTACGCTCGGACGGATCGTCCGGGTGGCTGGCGCGACGAGCCCGCTGGGCAACCGTTGCCCGTCGTCCGGTCGGTCTTGATCGACTTCTGGACCGGTCCGTCGTGAACCCGACAGCCTAGCCCTGTTTTTGCGTCAACCATTCGAGTCGCTGTTTCGCGATCCCTGACCGGGGTTTGTCCATGCCATCTCGTACTGGGCCTGGGAAACGGTTGCCGGTGGCGTGACGGGAGGGCGTGTGCAATGGATGATTTCGGCGCCGAGTTGCGTCGGCGTCGGGAGGGAGCCGGTCTGCCGTTGACCGATCTGGCCAGCGGGTGCGTTACGGCAAGTCCCACCTGAGCGGCGACCAGCAACCCGGGCCGCTCACGATCAGTAACCGGCGCGCGAGGCGTGGCCCCTGGGTGGTTGGCAGCAGAACCTTGATCGGTGATGATTATATGCGCAGGTGCGGCCCTTTCCAGGATCGCGAAGCTTAGACGATCTCATGATCACCGATGGCTCGAACCCGTCTCCAGTGAACCCCACACCACACGAAACCGCAGGTCAAGAATCCCTTAATCGGCTATGCAACAGCCCTGACCAGCGGGAGAGAAAGTGTGAACGAGGAGGAACTCCCTCCGGAGCCTCAGCTGATGGAGTCGCTTAGAGCCGTCGGCTACTCCCTCGAGGCGGCAGTCGCCGATCTGATCGACAACTCGATCACCGCGCAGGCGAACCGTGTCGAGGTGTTCTTCAGCGCGGAAGCTGAGCCCTACCTCGCCGTCGTCGACGACGGAACCGGCATGAACGCCGACGAGGCTCGCGCTGCGATGTGTCTGGCGGGCACGAGCGCCACTAGGAGCAGGCGGCCCGACGACCTTGGTCGCTTCGGTTTAGGACTTAAGACCGCGTCACTCTCCCAATGCCGTGAGCTCACAGTGGTCACCAAACGGGACGGTGTGGTGACGGCGCTGCGCTGGGACCTCGACTACCTCAGCCGCTCGAGGCGCTGGGCACTGCTCACCCTCTCCGAGGCGGAGGCCTCGAACCTCCCCCGCTACGGCGAGATCAAAGCGAACCCGAGCGGGACCTTGGTCGTTTGGCGGCACCTCGACCGTCTCCCCTCAGCCAGCCAGACAATCTTCGCCAAGGCCTTCAACGAGCAGATGCTTTCCGCCCGGGCGCACCTCTCACTCGTCTTCCATCGCTTCCTCTCGAGCGAGGACGGCAAGCCCAAGGTCACGATGGAGCTGAACGGCGTCCGGCTGAAGGTGGTCGACCCTTTCCTCACGGCCCACCGGGCCACCCAGAGGGGGCCGGCCGAGTACTTTGCCGTCGCCGGCGCACGGATCGACGTGCAGCCGTTCACCCTGCCCTACATCTCGAAGCTTACGCCGGCCGAGAAGGAGACCGCGCAGATCGCCGGCCGGCTGCGCGACAGCCAGGGCTTCTACATCTACCGGGCCAGGCGCCTAGTCATCTGGGGAACGTGGTTCCGCCTAGTGCCGAAGGACGACCTCGGCAAGCTGGCGCGCGTCCGCGTCGACATCCCGAACACCCTCGACCACCTGTGGTCTCTTGACATCAAGAAGTCCGCGGCCGTCCCGCCGACGGAGATCAGAGACCAGCTCAAGCGCCTGGTGGACCGAATCGTTCACCCGAGCCAGCGCGCTCAGCTGTACCGGGGCCGCCCCGCGGCGGCTTCGGACAAGGTCGTCAGGACGTGGAACCTCATCGACGAACGCGGCTCGTTCCGATATGAGCTCAACCGCGAGCACCCGCTGCTCGCCGCTCTCGACGAGCAACTGGACAACGGCGCACGTCGGCTGCTGAGTGAGCTGTTGAGGAACATCGAGTCGTCCTTTCCCGTCGAGGACGCCTATAACCGCCTAGGAGGTGACAACGTCCACGCGCCCCAGCATTCGGACGAGGGTGAGCTCCTCGACTACGCGGCCACCCTGTGGTCCGTGTTCACCCAAACCGGTGAGTCCGCGGACGACTTCGTCGCCCGACTGCGGTATGTCGAACCGTTCACACTCTCGAAGAACCCTGAAGCACTGTTGAGAAGGGCCGCATCTTGATCAACGGAAACAGGCAGGAGCAGATTGCGGCCTTGGAGAAGGTCGTCGGCGCATTGCTCGCTGGCAGGACCCACTCGGAGGCACACCTCAGCGAGATGGTGGAGCAGTACCGCCGAGCGGCCGCGCCCGACGCCACCAACGAGGATGTCGCCGCATTGGTCCGACGCCTGACGGAGCGGCTCAGCATCGACGTCGAGCAGGGCGTCGCCATCGTCGGCGAGGACTTCAAGCCATGGCTCCAGGACAAAAAGCGGCAGATGGACTGGTCGCGATGGCTCAACTTCAAGCAGTGGATGTTGAACGACGGACGGCCGCCCCGAGTCATCGACAAGATGGACGACCTCACCGACGAGATCCTTGACTTCGCCGGGGACCCCACTGCCGCAGGTCCGTGGGCTCGTCGGGGCCTCGTCATCGGTGAAGTTCAGTCCGGTAAGACCTCTACGTACCTCGCGCTCTTCAACAAGGCGGTCGATGCCGGCTACCGACTGATCATCGTCTTGGCGGGGAACACGGAATCGCTGCGCCAGCAGACCCAGGAGCGCGTCGACGAGGGCCTCATCGGTCGCGACACCAGCCTCAGTGTCGCCCGGCCCGGCATCCCCGCCCAGACCCGTTACATCGGCGTCGGGGCATTGGACTCGCGGCTCGCGAACGCCCAAGGCATGACGACGGTAATCCAGGACTTCCGGACCAGCAGCCTCGCCGCATCCAACATCACGGTCGGCACCGACTCAGCCGAGCCCTACGTCTTCGTGGTCAAGAAGAACAAGGCGGTGCTGGAAGCGCTCACCGAATGGCTGGGCCGGCAACGCAAGGTCGGCGGCAAGCTGCCCCTTCCCCTGCTGCTCCTCGACGACGAGTCCGACTACGCCTCGGTCAACACACGGGAGGACCACAACCCGACCACCATCAACAGCGGCATTCGTGGCATCCTAGACCTGTTCTCGCGAAGCTCCTACGTCGCATTTACCGCGACCCCGTTCGCGAACATCTTCATCGACCACGAGGTCGAGAACGATTTATTCCCACGCCACTACATCTACGGCCTTGAGTCACCGTCCAACTACGTGGGCTCGCAGGTCACCTTCGGATCCCTTGAGGAGCCCTCCGACGCGATGCTCGTGGAGCTGGACGACGCCGAGGAGTTCACCCCCCTCGGGCACAGGGTGCACTGGAACATCGGAGAGGTACCCGAGTCCCTCCGCGAGGCGATCCGCACCTTCTTCGTCGCCAACGCGGTCCGCGACCTGCGAGGCCAACGCGCGCCACGCTCGATGCTCGTGAACGTCTCCCGTTTCAAGCGCGTGCAGAGCCAGGTATTCGACGCGGTGCAGGACGAGGTCTCCACGCTGCGTAACGAGATCGAGGCCCACGCAGCCCAGTACCGCAGGGGCCACCCGAACAGGACCCTCGACATCGTCAAGGAAACCTTCGATCGGCGGTACCCGGACATCACAGAGACGTGGGAGGAGGTCCTGGACGTACTCGCGGCCGCGGCGGCGGACATCCGCGTTCAGCTGTTTAATTCGGACAAGGACCGCGTCCTAGGCGAGGAGGACGAGCACTGGGACCGGCCGCAGCGGATGATTGCCGTCGGCGGTGACGTGCTCAGCCGAGGGCTGACACTCCAGGGCCTGACAGTGAGCTACTTCTACCGCCGGGTCGTCGCCTCCGACACTTTGATGCAGATGGCGCGCTGGTTCGGCTACCGCGATGGCTACAAGGACATCTGCCGAGTTTGGATCGACAAGGCATCCGCCTCCGACTACCGGCACGTCGCGGAGTCGGTGGAGGAACTCCGCCGCGATCTTCGGCTGATGCTCCGCCAGAAGCTCACTCCGGAGGATTTTGGTATTGCGGTCAAGAAGCACCCTGGCGCGCTGCTGATCACCGCCAAGAACAAGATGAAGGCCGCCGAGACCCGAAGCAAGACCATCTCTCTCGCCGGTAAACGCATCGAGACCACCAAGCTGTCCCCTGACAAGAAGGTGATCTCCGATAATTGGTCGGCGTTCCAGCGGCTCGGCGACGCGATCGCCACGAGCACCGCCACCCGGAACGGGACGGATCGCTGGCCGCGATGGACCGGCGTGCCGAAGCGCGTCATCGCCGACTTCCTTCGCCAGTACCAGGCGCACCCGTCGGACGCCATCTTCTCCGCGTCGGCGCTCAGTGCATTCGCCAGGCACGCGACCGCACCTGAGTTCCAGACCTGGGACGTCGTAGTGGTCAACGGGAGGGAGCAGGCCCCGGAGGAGTTCGCCGGTGCGAAGTTCTACCCTCCGCGGCGAACGATGGACAGAGGGGCGGACAAGGAGCTGCGCGTAAGCGGCACGAGTAGCCGACTAGCAGGCCCAACCGACGTCCGCGTGCTCCTGTCTAACGATGACATCAAGGCCGCCGTGGCCGACGCAGGTATCGATGGCAAAGGCAAGAATCCTCCGGAAACAGTCTTCTACAGCCGCCTTCGCCGGCCAGCCATGCTGCTGTACCCGCTGCTGCCGCAGGACGACGACGGAAAGCTTCCGCAGGGTGTCGATGTCGACAAGATCATCGTTGCCGTGAAGCTGGCCATACCCGGTAGGGCCGGCGATCCCAAGGACTCACGGGGCGACGTCGAGTACGTCATCAACACGGTCGCGCAGCGGAAGTGGTTCATTGAGATCGACGAGTCCGAGACCGCGGAGGAGGTCGATGACTGACAACTTCGTCCTGCGCTGGCGGGAGATCATAGCGTCGCCGGGTCCCGGGAAGTTCGAGGTCGATTCCTCCCACTGCCTCCGGTTCATCGTCGGCGTCAACGACAGCGGTGAACCGATGATCTTCGTCATCGTCAAGGACAAACCGCCACTCCCGGATCTGTCCGGGATCATCGAGGTGGAGCGGCGGCAGCGGACTGGCGACCGCAAGTGGACGCTGGCGCTGTCACTGACCGATCGCCGTTTCCTCGAGCCCTACCTCCAGTTCTCTACCGACCTGGTGTCCCGCACCGCCGATGCGGCCACCGAGGCGCAGGGCGTGGCGACGCTGCTCAAGGTCGTCGCCGAGTGGAAGCGGATGTTCGCTCGTGGGCCCCGACCCCCGCTCAGCGAAGATGCCCTGCGAGGCCTCATCGCCGAGCTGTGGTTCGGCGTCCACGTTCTAGGGCGGCGGGCGGATGTAGCCAAGGTCGCGCTGGCTTGGCGGGGTCCGCACGGCAGTCATCAGGACTATGTCTTCCCGTTGGGCCCGAGGTACGAGGTCAAGTCCCGGCGGACTGACGGGAAGAGCATCCGGATCTCCTCACCCGAGCAACTCGACGCGGACGGGATCATCCTGGTGACGGTGACGCTGGTCGAGGTCGATGCAGGAACCGCTGACGCCGTCAACCTCCCGATGCTGGTCGATGGAACCCGCGCGGACCTTGTTGCGACCCGGGACGCCGCGCTCGCCTTCGACAAGGCCCTCGACGCGCTCCAGGTCGACTCTGCCGACCACCGCTACGCCGACCACTGGTTCGTCGCCACGGAATACACCGAGTACAACGTGGCGCCTGACTTCCCGGCCATACGGCGCTCCGGCATCCCGGAGGCAGTCGTGGGCGCCACCTACGACATCCGGATCAGCGCGATCAAGGACTTCATCACCGACCGCTGGCGCAGAACCGCGGAGTAGGGGGCATTGATGGACCTCGCGGACTTCTACAAGGACCTCATGAACACCGTGGATACGCGGGCTGAGGTTGAGAACGACTATCGATCGACGGCGTTCCTGGCCGAGGTGTCCGACCGCTTGGCGGAAGCCGAGGACGTCGAGCAGCTCACCATTCTGCACTTCGTCGGCACCGGCGAGCGTAAACGAGCGGTCGCGGTGAACGGTTTCGACCTGACTGACCAGGACGGGTCGGTCGCGCTCGCGGTGTCAGTCTTCGCGGACTCCGACGAGCCGCTGACCCTGTCCACTGCCGACGCCCGCAGGGCGTTTCTGTCGCTCGCCAACTATCTCGACGAGGCCGTCCGCGGCGTCTTCCAGGAGGGGCGAGAGGAGAGCGGGCCCGAGTACCAACTCGCCGAGGACCTCCGCATGCGTGGCCGCAATGTAACCCGCTACCGGATGTACCTCATCACCAACATGGAGATGAGCGGACGCGCGAAGGCGTTCAACAGCTCAGAACGTGACGGAATCAGGATCGACTACCACATCTGGGACCTGCGCCGGCTGCTCCAGGTACATGAGTCCAGTCAGGGCCGCGAGGAGCTGGAGATCGACCTCTCAGAGTGGCTCCCGAGCGGACTCGAGGCTCTGCGGACCTCCGAGACGGCCTCCGACGTCAAGACCTACCTCACCGCCATCCCTGCCCGCGTGCTGGCGGACCTCTACGGGCGGTACGGAAGCCGGCTCTTGGAGGGCAACGTTCGTTCCTACCTGAGCACGGCCGGCAAGGTGAACAAGGGAATACGCTCGACATTGCTGTCGGAGCCGGCACGGTTCCTCGCCTACAACAACGGCATCACAGCGACGGCTACCGACCTGGAGTGGACGGCCGACGGACGAGCGATCAAGACTATCCGCGACCTCCAGATCGTCAACGGCGGCCAGACCACCGCTACGCTGTTCTACGTCCGCCGCGACAACAAGGACATCCCACACTTCGAGGATGTCTTCGTACAGACGAAGCTTGTGGTGGTGCAGCCCGAACAAGCGGTCGAGATGGTCCCGCGCATCTCCCGTTACGCGAATAGCCAGAACAAGGTCAGTGAGGCGGACTTCTTCTCCAACAGCCCCTTCCACGTGAGGCTGGAGGACCTGTCGCGCCGGATTCTCGCGCCGGCACAGCCCGGTGTGAACTTCCAGACCAAGTGGTTCTACGAACGCACCCGGGGCCAGTACGCCAACGAGCAACGTAAGCTGAGCGTCGCTGACGCCAAGAAGTTCGCTGCCCTGTTCCCTCGGGGGCAGGTCATCACCAAGACCGACGCGGCGAAATACGAGGTGTCTTGGACGAAGAAGCCCCATCTGGTGAGCGCCGGCGCCCAACGCAACTTCCTAGCCTTCGCCGATCAGGTGGCCGCCCAGTGGGAGACCTCGGAGGCGAGCTTTAACGAGGTCTACTTCAAGCACCTCGTGGCGAAAGCGCTTCTCTACCACCGCATCCGCGCACTGGCCGCGAAGGCGAGCTGGTACCAGAGCGGCTACCTCGCGAACATCGTCACGTACACGATGGCCAAGTTGGCGGTGATCGTCGAGACCCACGCGCCGGGCAAGTCGTTCGACTTCGACCTCATCTGGGCGCGGCAGGCAGTGTCACCTGCGGTTGAGGAAACCAGTCTCGTTGTGGCGAAGAAGGTCTTCGACCTACTTACCGATGAGCGCCGTCCCATCGCGAACGTGACGGAATGGGCCAAGCGGGAAGCGTGCTGGGAGTCGGTCCGGAAGGCGTCCGTGGACGTACCAGAAGCTTTCCTGGCAACGTTGGAATCTCGCGAGCGGGTGGCCCAACGCCGAGCCGACGCGGTCGCGGTTCAGAAGATCGATTCCGGGATCATGGCTCAGACCACGGTTCTCCAGATGGGTGCGCTCGCTTGGGAGTCGGTGCGGCGGTTCGTCGTGGCGCGGCGTCTTGCGACACCCACCCACCTCGGCATCCTGGACATCGCGACCGGGCAAAAAAGAGGGATCCCATCCGAGAAGCAGAGCGCCGTATTGCTCGGCTTACTCAGGACCGCAGAGGAGAACGGCTTCGAGCTCGACCACTGATCGTCACGGCATGACTCTTCCCTTCGGGTCCGACCGGTCGTGCTCGCCCGGAGATGTTCAACGTCGGGTGCGATGATTCATGACGAGCAGGCCACAACTGCTCCAGGGATCGAAGCTCATTTGAGGCTCTTCATACGCCCGACACCGGGGCCTGCCGCGAGTGTCGGCACTACCAGCGAGGCCCACCCTCGCCGGCAATCCACGTCAACTTGCGAGTGAGGGGCCCGGGCCCCGGTCAAGCGGTCCGCTCATACCGTCTAGCCCAACGAATCTCATCGAACTCGTCGGCCAAGCCGTCGTGGCGACGCCGGGGGCAGCCGACGTGCGGCGTCGGGCCACAGAGGTAACCTGCGCAGGGCGTTTTGATCGATCAGGGAGGTAACACAGGTGACGGACGACACCGTCGACCGGCGTCGGGCAGGCTACGGCGTCAAGCTCGTACGTGGCCCGTTCGTGCGCCTGGCACCACACCCTCAGGCGTGCAAGGATGACGACGAGTTCCTCCGCTTCGCGGCGGCGTGCCGTGATCGAGGCGACCGGCTGGCGGCGGACCTGTTCAGCGGTGCCGGTGGTCTGAGTCTGGGTCTTACCGACGCTGGGTTCCGCGTGGTCCTGTCAGCCGACCGCGACCCTGAGTCCGTCGAGACGCACCGGCACCACAACCCCGGCCTCACCCTTGACTGCGACCTCGGCGAATCCGCCAATGTCAGACGGATCGCCGCCTTGGTCAAGGAAGCGGGGATCGAGCTACTCGCAGGTGGTCCGCCGTGTCAGCCCTTCTCCCGGGCGGGCCGCTCACTGATCCGTCACCAAGTCCGCCACGGCCTTCGCCCAGCGCACGACGAACGCCGGGACCTCTGGCGTTCGTTCTTGGAAGTGATCCAGTTGGCCAGACCGGCCGCTGTGATCATGGAGAACGTCCCCGACATGGCACTCGACCGGGAGATGTTCATCCTCCGCACCATGGTCCACGAGTTGGAGTCCATCGGTTACGCGGTCGAGGAACGAGTTGTCGACACCCTGCGCTACGGCGTGCCGCAGTTCCGCCAGCGGCTGATCTTGGTTGCACTGCGAGACGGGGTCGCCTTCGACTGGCCGGAGGAGGTACCGGACCGGGTGTCGGTCTGGAACGCGATCAGCGACCTACCCGAGGTTGAGGGCGGCTGGAGGCCCGAGGGTGGGGCGGACGGTTGGACGGATTACGCCGGTCCGACGTTTGCCTTTCAGAAGCACATGCGCAGGGGTGTCGCACCGTCGGACGCGGGCAAGGTCTTCGACCACATCACGCGACCCGTACGCGAGGATGACCTGCGCGCCTTCGACATGATGGACGCCGGCACCAGGTACTCGGACCTGCCGGAGGACGTCAAGCGCTACCGCGACGACATCTTCGACGACAAGTACAAGCGCCTGAGCGAGGACACCTACTCCCGCACCATCACCGCGCACATCGCCAAGGACGGCTACTGGTACATCCATCCCCGACAGGACCGCACGCTGACCGTGCGTGAGGCCGCTCGACTGCAGACCTTCCCCGACCGGTTCCGCTTCGCCGGCCCACCGTCGGCGGCGTTCCGCCAGATCGGCAACGCCGTACCCCCGGCGCTCGGCACCCAGCTCGGACGCGCCGTCATGACGGCGCTGGACGCCCTGAGGCCAGCCCCCTACCGCAGCCACGACATCGCCCAGGCCCTCGCCACCTGGTTCGACGGCCTAGGCGAGCCGACCCTTCCGTGGCTGCGTGCCCGGACGCGGTGGCAGGTAATCTCCGCCGAGATGCTCCTCGACCGGGCGGCACCCGAGCAGATCCGAATCCTCTGGTCACTGCTCGAACGATGGGAGCAGCCGCAGGACACCGTTGACGCCGGCGACGAACTTCTCGAGATCGGGCGGTGGGTCAACCGCGAGCACCGAGCCGAGCGGCTGCTCGAACTGGCGCGCACGCTCACGTCGCAACCGGACCTGCTCGACGACGATAAGATCCAAGGCCTCCGCGGGGTTGACGCCTCGGTAATCGACCTCGCCGTCCTCGCGATCCCGACCCGCGGCGAGGACGACGCGGAGGAGCCTGTGCTGATCACCAAGGGCACCCACCGCGTCGCCGCCCGCTTCACCGGCGAGCACGTCGAACGAAGCCACAGGATGACCGCTGGGCGTCTCGCCGTCGCCCGAATGATCGGTGATGACAAGAACGCACGGCGAGCGCACCTAGGCCTGATCGAGCTGGCTACGTCAGTCTGCCGTCCCACCGACCCCGCCTGTCCCCGCTGCCCGCTGATCGAAGCATGCAGCGAGGCTGCCAAACGGGGCAATCGGACCGCAGGGCAGCCGGTGGTCAGTCCCTGAAGCCGAGCGCGGCAGCGACGTCAGGGGCCTCGGCCCGCAACGTCTCACCGATGCGCTGCAGGGCCGCGTACTCGCCGGCACGCATTGCTGCGGCGCGCAGCGCCAAACCGACAACTGGCATGGGCGGCGCCGCCCCAGACGCCTCACCGCGAGACAAGGCGGCCAATTGCTCGGAGCCTGCCTTCGAGCCCTCGGCGGCACTGCGCGAGTTCTTGCGGTAGGCGTCGTCCGCCCGCATACACAGCTCGTGAACGGGACGTTCGATCAGCTGACGCAGCTGCGGCGGCATCGCCACCCTGATCTTCGCCACGTTGATGTTGAACACCACGTCAAGGTCCGTGTCGAAGTCCAGTGCTACCCGCGCGAGCTTCGTGTGCTCGTCGATGCCCCGCATCCCGTTCCAGCCGCCCCACTGGACCAACCGCTGGGCGCGGTAGATGTACAGGCCCTGCTGACGGTTCCAGTTCAGCGGGCCCGACAGCCGCTCGAACTCCGCCTGGGACGTGAACTGATCGCGAGACGGCAGGACGTACCGCTGTAGTGCCACCGTGCCGGCGGCTTCACCGACTGTGACCTCGAAGCGCAGCGGAGGAAGCACCTCGCGGGCGGGCTCATCTGGAGCAAATGGGTTCCACGGCCGGACCTTCTCGCCGTTGATCGTGATTACGAGACCACCGCCAACCTCACCCTCGAGGAAACGGTGGAAGACCGTACCCAGGTGGTCTGCAGTCCTGCCTGCCAGCGCCTCCAGTCGGCGACGCGCCCAGCCGCCCTCAGGCTTACGTTCCGGCAGAACGCGGTCGAGACCGCGCCAGAGCACAGCGGTCCCTCCCGTGTCCGCCACCGTCTCGCGGGCTCGGGCGACCTGATCGTCGTCTGCCGGTTCGGCGATGACCCAGTCGTCCACCTCGGCGATCAGGTCAAGATCGATCATTCGCGAGACGGTGCGGGCCGTGGCCGCTCTCCTGCGGCTGATCACCGTCAGGGACCGGCACTGCGACAGAGAGGCAGTCTTCAACCCCAGCCCGTACCGACCGAGATCACCGCGACCGTAGTCGCGTCGGCTGCCGTAACGCATCGCTTCCAACAGACCGTTGGCACTCATACCCTCGCCGTCGTCGGCGATCATCACCCACGAGTCGGAACCATCGAACACGACGTCAATCTCGACCCGACTCGCGCCCGCAGCAACGCTGTTGTCCACGACGTCAGCCACAGCAGTCGGAAAGTCGTAACCGATGTCACGCAGCGAGTCGGTCAACCGCGCAGCAGACGGCGCCACGCTGTACAGGTTTCGCACGCTCACGACGCTTCCTCCGTTCGACAACGACGACGGGGACCAGGATGTCACACTCCTGCGCGACCCACCTCATGGGACGCACAACGATGCGCCTGAAGCCCAACTTTTGACACGGAAGGCAGGGCGGTCGAGCGGTCGCCTGCGCGCGAACTGGGATGAGATTCCGGTGAACTCTGCCTGCCCTCGGCAGAGTTCACCGGAGCTTTCCGATGTATGACGGCGCCTCCCCTCGACACGTGCGCCAGATTAGAACAGGGGTACGACCAGAGCGCTCGACTGGAGCCGGTCAGGCGGACCGCGGTGGATGTGACGATCAGCGAACCGACCGCATTCGTCCTGCCAGCCGCAGGTGGAACAGGTGTGCAGCGTCCGGAACGCAGGAGGCAGCCCAGCTACCCAGCGGCGAGGTTCTGACTTGCGGCCGTCCGGGCGACCGGACTCGCGGGAGTGGTGCCCGCGCATGACGGGCCGCGCACCTCGGCAACAACCCGACGCGCCGGCTCTTCCACCCCTCGACGAACCTCGCACTCCCACACCCTGACCACTCGCCAACCGGCCTCGATCAACTCGTTGTCGACCCGCTGATCACGGGCCCTGTTCGTGGCGATCTTCGTCCTCCACCTCTCGGCGTTGGGACCACGGAATCTGGAGGGTCCGTGCTGCGGACATCCGTGCCAGAAGCACCCGTTCACGAACACCGCGACGCGCGGACCGGGGAACACGAGGTCCGGCCGGCAACGGTTGAACAGGGTCCGCCCCAGGCGAAATCGGAGACCCAGTGCGTGCACGGCGCGGCGCAACGCCATTTCGGGTGCGGTGTTCCGTGTACGCCGTCCTCGCAAATGAGAACCCTGGGCTGTGGCCACCCAGGCTCGAGAACCTTCCCGAGACGGCGGGGAGTCGCCGCCATCGACACTCGTCATCACAGTCGTCACCTCGGCATCTCGGTAGAGGGCCACCCGGCTCCCCAGCCAGCTCTCACCCTGTCTACCAGCACCCATTGGGCTCGACCGACGTCGACGGAAGGCCCGGATGCAGCTCACTCTGAGGGCATACCTGGCGATCCCCTGCGGTCGAGGCCCTCGGCTGCAGGGGAGAAGACGCAGCCTGAGCCCTGGCTCGCCGCTAACCCAACGATGACGCGGGCGCAGGTCGACGGCCAGGTAATTCTCGGCGCCGTCGCGCGGGCGGTCCGGCGCTGGCCCGGCGTTAAGGAGACGACAATTGATCAGGCCAGGCCCACGGCCCGGTCCTAGATGCGGGCAATCGCTGGCGGATCTTGCCGGTCAGGTCGGGTGTCGTCCTATGCGGCCGTCGGTGCCGACAAGGATGGCCGAGGAGATCGCTGCGGGAGCCTGTCCGCCGCTGGTTGTGTCGGCGAGGTGGTGAACCAGCCACGAAACGGCAGCGCCCGGGAGGCGGCCACGGTCGCGCGCCGCTGCGGTCGCCGGGTTGGGGGCTGGGTGGCGGCTGGCCGTGCTGGCCGCGCGAGGTTCATGGCTCGGCGGGCGGTGCGGGCGGCAGCGCACATGCCGCGCTGGCCGGCGCACTGCAAGTTGCGGCAGTTGCCGTGGTTGTCGGGTTGGTGGGCGACGGCGACATCGAGGGCGAGCCGCCACAGGAGTGGGTCGATCACATCGCCGGGGATCACGGCGAGCAGGCTGAGGCGTTCACGAGGCATGGTGAAGTCCCTTTCGTCGACGGTCACGTCGTCCGGCACGGACTACTGGGCGGACGGTGGACACGATCGACGCTCACCTTTGCCCAGAGATCAAGTCGTCCGGTCTCTTCGGCTTTCCGGCTGGCGGCGCGAAGCTTGTTGTGACGGTCAGCTACAACTGTCACTTTTCAGCGGTAGTTGTCACCGCGGTTGATCCGCCGCTTCGGGCGGTGGTAGGAATTCGCTGAAGATTGATCGCCGGGTTCCGCCCGCCGGAGTCGGCGGCGGGTCGCGTGAAGACGTTCGCCACTCACAGCAGCTCACAGCGGCGTGCCGCCGGTGTGAATGCGGGCGCGGGCGCTGTCCCCGGACAGCGTGGCTGACAGACCCTGACAGCTTCCCAATCGAGGCGCGGTCCGCTTCCGGTCGCCTCGGTGCGCGCCCGTAGGGCGGGTGACGGTTACCGGCCCGGCGAGCTGGCGGGTGGGGGTGGTTCGGCGGCGTTTGCGGCCTGCAGGCCGCCGCGCGCGCCGTGTGTTCCGCTCCCCCACATTAGGCGGCCCGCTCGTCCGAGGTGGGCTGGTCGTGGGTGGGGTATTGGTCGTCGTGGTGGGTGTCGGTGTAGGGCAGGTCGATGAGGCGGTGACGGCCGGTACGGCCGGGGAGTTGCCAGATCTGGTGGGCGGGGCTGGCGGCGAGGGCGGTGCGTAGTTCGGCGGTGGTGGTGGCGATGGCCGCCTCCGGGCCGGTGCCGGCGATCCGGTGGTGCAGGTTCGCCTCGCGGCGGGCTGAGGGGAGGTGGAACAGCACCGGCCATGCCCAGGTGCTCAGGAGGTAGAGCCGCTCGTATTTGATGATTTTGTCGATGAGGACCTGCAGGTTTTCACCGCTGGTGTCGTATTCGAGGAAGAACGGCACGGACCGTTCGTGCTCGGTCCATATCCCGGCGCCGTCCGGGCGGGGGAGGCCCGTCGCTCCGGCAAGGATGAGGTGCGGGTTGGCGCCTTCGCGGTAGAGGGTGCCGGGTTCGTGGTAGGCCGACGCGGGCTGCCAGCGGACGAGGTCGCTGTCGGGGTGGGTGCGGGCGTGGGCGGCGAGGTCGATGAAGACCTGGTTGCCGCCGAGCAGGTGCGGCAGGTCCGGCCGGCGGGTGAGGGAGTGTTTGCGGCGGCGGGCTTGGTCCCGGCGGCCTCGTGGGAGTCCGCGTTGGGCGTGGACGTGGTCGTAGCCGAGTTGGTCCAGGACGTAGTGGTAGGGGTGCGAGCCTCCGTCGGCTTTGTTGGGTCGGAACCGGTCGACTGCCCGCAGGGCGGTGAGGCGGCGTAGCCGGCGTTGGGTGAAGTCCAGGGACGGGAACAGGGCGGCGGCGATCTGGTCGGTGGTGAGCACGCCGTGGTCGTAGAGCCAGCCCAGCAGCCGGTCGTCGCGGGCGGTGATGCTGGCCTGCAGGCGCAGCAGTGGGTCCGCGGTCGGTAGGTGTTTACCCATGGGCACAAGCCCTGGGGGAGAGACCCGAGACTGGAGGGTCTGTCTGGAGCGGTCCCGGACTGCTGACAGCGGGGCTGACCTGGGCTGTGAGCGGCCGTGCGGGGTCAGGTTGGGGGTCAGGATCAAGACGGACGGTAGAACGGAGATCGGCACTGACCGCTGAAGCGCCGGGCACAACGGGTTCGGTGTGACGGTGCGGTGAGGGTGGGTGTGAGTCGGGCCGGTGACGCTGGTGAGGTCCGCGGTGCGGGGTGATCATCGTTGTTGCTCCAAGTTCGCAGGTGCGAGTCGGGTGTGAGGTTGATGCGCGCCGCGGCCACAGCGGGCGGGAGCAAGCGGAGGTCAGCAGTCGCTGTCCGGAAGCTTGGTGGGACACGCCAACCTCCCTGGCCTCGCGTGTGTGGTGAACTTCCGGTGACGCGGGCAGCAAGTCGCCTGTCGATCGGGGCTGGTCACAGCGGCTGCGACCTGCGGTGTGAGCCGCAGGCGTTGCCGTCCGGGGTCGAAGCGACACTCCCCCGACAATGACCGGGTAAGCGCTTCGCTGGGTCGCCCCGGTCTGCCCCTCGACCGGCCCGGGTGGGCCGGTCGAGGAGCAGCGGTCGGTTGGTCAGTGGCGCGGCAGGTAGTGGTACTCGCCGTTGGCCACGGATTCTTCGTAGGGGCGCTCGGGGTCGTAGATGGGGTGTGGGGCTCGGGGCCGTACCTCCTTGAAGGTCACGGTGTCGGGCGGCCACTGATCGGGGGTGTGGGGAAGGTCGGTCAGGGCGAGGCGGTGTGTCTCGCCGATCGGCTGCCAGACCGGGTCGGCCGGGTGGCCGTGCTCGGGGTTGCTGGTGACGACGGTGAGGCGCCGCGTGTTGCGGCGCTCGAGGTAGCGGCGCAGGTCCTGCTCTCGCTGCGGGTCGGCGGCGTGGAACAGCAGGGTCGCCAGGCCGGATTGTTCGGCCAGCGGCCGGTAGCCGTGGATGCGGTCGGCGAGGTCGGCGGGACGGATCTCGCCCGGGTCGGGCTGGTACCAGAACGCGTGGCGGTCGCGGTCGTGGATGTACTCGCCGTGCCAGGCGGCATGTCGCGCCGCGGTGACGTGTCGGCAGGTGCGCGGTGACCACCAGGTGCGCAGGTCGCTCCCGGGTTCGGTGAGCGCGTGGGTGGCCAGGTCGACGAAGAAGTCGTTGGCCTGCAGCAGGCCGGGCAGGCCCGGATGTTCGCGGAGCCGGTCGCGGGCCCGGTACACCTGCGCCGGTGTGACGTCGAGGTCTTCGTCGAGTGGGGTGAGTTGGGCGCCGATCGGGCCGAGGCACCACGAGGTGTCGGCGGTGGCCGCGGTGCCGGTGTTCCAGAGGCGGTCGATCCAGCTGCGTCGGGCGAGGATCGCCAGACGTCGGGTGGCAGACGCCGTGGTGGTGGCGAAACCGAGTGCGGTGAGCTGCGCGGTGGTCAGGACGCGGTGCTCGGCGAGCATCTCGACGGCCCACCAGTCGGGCAGGCGCATGCGGCCGCTCTCGGCCAGGAGCAGCTCCGTCGGGATCGGTCGGGTGGACGGGACAGTGAACTGGGGATGGTAGGTGGTCGACATGACCGGTACCTCCAAGGTGGTGCCACTCCCGAATTGGGGTGGCAGGGGTGGATGAATGCCTGTGTGACCGCGTCGGTGCGGCACACCTCGGGCGGATCACGCACCGCGGTCGTGCATCGCAGTGGGTGACAGTGCGGTGCCAGATCGCCGTTCCGTGTGCCCGGACGGCCGCCCGGGCACGGAACCGGCTGGTCCGCGCGGCCGGATCACCGGCGCTCATGCGGTACGGCGAGAATCCGAGCGCGGCTTCTGGCGCCGTCATTAACAAACCGCCGCTTGTGTGCTCTGGCGAACGCCTGCCCCACTCACAACCACTCACAGCCACTCACAACGAGGGGTTTCTCAGTTGAGGTGATCCGTCCCAGGAGCCCTCACCGGGGGAAGTGACGGCGCCGCGAGAAGAGGGAGCCGACCTACGCGACTGCCGTCGACGTGGCGGCAGTGGTGGTGAGGCGACGGCGGCTGGCGGCGCGCAGACTGGCCCGGCGTTCGGCTCGCGCCGCCAACACCTCGGCGGCCTGCGGGGACGCCGCGCCGGTCAGCATGCCGCTGGCGAGGGCTTCGGCGAGGCGGGTGTCGATGCGACCCAACCGCATGCGCAGGGCGTCGGTGCTGATGCCCATCCGGGCCGCGATCGGATCCATGGCCCGCCGTCCCAGCCGCACGTCGATGTAGGGCTGCTCGTCGTCGGCGTCGAGGATCCCCAGGCGCACCGCGCGGCGTACCAGCACGTCCGGATGCCCGTAGGGCACCTGCGGGGTCCGCGGTCCCGTGACGCGCTCCACGTCCTCAACCAGAACGAACTCGCTGGCCTGCTGGCGCAGCGCGTGCCCGGCGCGCCACCCTGCCCGGCACAACGACGCGTACGGCGCCCGGCGAGCCACGTCCACGTGGTCGCGCAGCGCAGCCAGGAAACCCGCGAGGATCTCCGCGCCGATATCGTCGGGGTCACCACGGTAGCCGTCGGACAACCGCCTCGCGTAGCGGCGCAGCGCCGGCATCGCCATGCCGACCGCGGCGATGACCCACTGCGGCCCGTCCAGGCGGGCACGACGGATCAGCTCCCGCCACACCGCGTCGCGGGTGGTGTAGGCGCGCGGGTTCGCCAGCAGCCAGTCCCGCAGCGCCGGATGGTCACCGACCTGAGCACCGCGGCCCGGATCTTCGGGCTGTCCCGTTCCGTCGCCTACGACCTGGCCAAGCGCGGCGAGTTCCCGGTCGCCGTGCTGCGCTTCGGCAGCCGCTACCGGGTGCCGGTCGCCGCCATCCTCCACGCCCTACACCTACCCGACGGCGACGACCGCCATCAGCCACCCCAATCGCCGGGGGACGACTTGATCGGCGGCGGAAGGCACGCGTGGATCACCCCGTACGCAATCCGCAGCCACCGGCTGCCGAACACCCCACCCGAGGGAGACAACTGATCATGGCGGAAGGATCCGTCTTCAAACGCTGCGCGTGCCGCGACGGCAACCGGCGCAAACTCGGCAACCACTGCCCGCAGCTGCGCCGGGCGAACGGAGCGTGGAATCCCACCCACGGACGGTGGGCCTACCAACTCGAACTGCCCACCCACCCCGGCCAGGCGCGACGGCAACTACGCCGCAGCACCTTCGACACCCGCGACGCCGCCACCGGCGACCGCGACCACGCCAAAGCCCTGCTCGCCCTCGCCGCTGACGACCCGGCAGTCGCCGCCGAGATCGCCGACATGCTCCTCGCCGTCACCGCCGGCGCACCCCTGCCGGACCGCGACACCATCGCCCGACGGGTCCGCGCAGGACTGCCCGCCACCGTCACGACCACCGTCGGCGAGTACCTGCAGTCGTGGCTGGCGTCCCGCCGCAGCCTCAGCAGCGTCCAACCCAACACCCTGATCGCGTACGAGTCGCACATCCGCGTCCACTTGGTCCCGCACCTCGGCGCCATCGCCCTGGTGAAACTACGGGTGGAGCACGTCGAGGCCATGTTCGCCGCCATCGCCGACCGCAGCACCGCCATCGAGATCGCCCGCCAGAGTGACGACCCCGCCATCCGCGCCAGCGTCCGCGGCCTGCGCACGACCAAACCGGCCAGCATGCACCGCATTCGCGCCACCCTGCGCAAGGCACTCAACGACGCCATCCGCCGCGGCAACAACCGGCTCATCGACTTCAACCCCGCCGCCCACATCGAACTGCCCTCTGGGGTACGCCCCAAAGCCCGGGTATGGACCGCCAAAGCCGTACAACGGTGGCGCGACACCGGCGAGCGACCCAGCCCGGTCATGGTCTGGACCCCTCAGCAGGCCGGCGCGTTCCTCGACCACGCCGAGGAGCACGACGTCGCCCTCTACCCACTGTTCGCGCTCATCCTGCACCGGGGACTGCGCCGAGGCGAGGCCGTCGGACTCACCGACGCCGCCGTCGACCTCGACAGCTGCCTGATCAGCGTCACCCAACAGATCGCCACCCACGGCTACACACCCGTGATCAAGAAGGTCAAGTCCGAGTCCGGCAACCGAATCATGGCCATGGCCAGCATCACCCGCGTCGTCCTACGCGCCCACCACGCCCGCCGAGCCCAGTGGAAACTCGCCGCCGGCCACACCTGGCCCGACACCGGACTGTTCTTCGTCCAACCCGACGGAAAACCCTGGCACCCCAACGCCGTCACCGACCGCTTCGAAGTCCTCGTCCGCGACGCCGACCTACCCCCGATCCGGCTACACGACCTACGGCACTGCGCCGCCACCTACCTCAAAGCCGCCGGCGCCGACCTCAAAGACATCCAGGAACTCCTCGGCCATTCCTCGGCCGCCATGACCGACGTCTACACCTCGGTCATCGCCGAACTCGACGTCGAACGCGCCAAAGCCGAAGCCGCCGCCGAACTACTCCCCCGCCGACGCAAGCGCGCCGCATAGACAGACAAGGCACCCGCCAGGCGGGGACGGCAGCCCAAGCTGCCGCCTCCGCAGCCGAGCCCGACGCCGTCCGCTGCGACGCTGCCCGCCGTGTCCGCGAGTAGCGGACGGAGCTCAAGCCGTCCGCCACTCCAGCGGCCACGGCGCGTCAGGCCTTGCCCGATGGTCCGCTGCGGATAACCGCCGCCCCACGAAGAGGGGCCTTTCAGGCAGAACCCCGGAGGAGGCCGCACAGGCCGACCGGCTGCTGTGATCATGCGGTCGGCGATCAGGTGGGGTGATCGAAATCGAAGCCGGCCACCCACTTCTTGAGAGCATCACGGATATGTGTGCGGACGTACGTCTGGAACCGGGTTCCCGGCATCGCGCCGAACTCGAACGGTAGATGGCCAGCTGTCTGGCTCAGGCATTTGTTGGCGGACGGGGAGAACGAGTTGGTCACGAACAGGCTCGCCATCGTCCGCGGGAAGTAGGCCCGCACACCGACATACTTCAGTGCCTCGTCTCGTGGAACGCCGAGCGGGTAGTACTTGCCCTCGATCGTCAGCACACAGCCGGACGCCTTTGGTAGTTGCGTCTTATCCCGGCATACGCGCGCCGCTTTCGTATCGACGAGCAGAATGTCCGATTCTGCGTCGAATTTCTTGGCCTGCACCTGCACCCTCACCCGGAGATGGACCTCGATCGGGCGAGCGTCTCCGAAGTACAGAACCGCGTGGGTAAACGGTCGTCGCCGAGCGTGAATGAAGCCGGGGGCGCCTCGGAAGACGAGCTCCGACACTTCCTTCTCGTAGCAGTCTTCGTAGGTGACCCGGGCACCGCACTCGGCCGCCGTAGCGATCACCTGGGCGAACAGGTAACCCTCGTAGATGCGATCCGCCTCATCAGATCGGGTGAACGGTGTCGTCACCCCCTGCATCGCGTCAGCCAGCTCAGTGAGTAAGTCGCCGATGGGATCCGTCATCCCGGGACCACCGCCGCTCGGAGGGCGATCAGGGTGCCGACAACACGCTGCCGGCCCTGCGCATCGGCTTCCAGGTCGGGCTGCCAGAGGATGACCGCTTCTTCGTTGTCCTCGTCGAGTGCCGTGATGATCTGCTCAGGCACCGCGACTCGACCCTGGAAGCCGTCGGTGAGCACGCGCACCGTCTCCGTGCGGAGGCTCGGCAGATCGCGGTAGATCGCGAGCATTGCATCCAGCAAGAGCAGAACCCGCTCTGTATCCGTGTACGGCCGCCACCGAATTTCGGGCTCAATCCGGCTGCGTTCGTCCGGCCGTATGCCATACCCGAAAAGACGGCCGCCGCGCCGCTGACCGTGGCTGCTGCTGCCTTCCGTCACCGACTCGGCGGCGCCCTCAGCAACGGCGGCATCCACCGCCTCCACCACCCAGGTCAATCCATGATCGGCGAACAGTCGCCTGAGAGTCAGGTCTACCCGCGCCAACTCTGACGCCTCCATCGCTGGGGCCTTCCCACATCTCGGCAATGTCCAGGGCATCCAGCCCAGTCCAACCAAACACCATAGTGGTCAGTCTGGCCATCGGCTGCCCCCCGATTTGCGTCCTCTGTTCGCCCAGTCGGGTCCGCCAGAGGAGCGAAGATCGACGGCGATTCTTGCCGGTGGCTGCGGATTGCCGCCGGATCGCAGCGCATCTTCATGCAGGCCGGGGTGGCGCCGGGCATGCAGGGCAGGGCGATCGACTTTGGCTTCGATTGCCCTCCAAGCTCCTCGACGGTGGTTACCGGACTTTCGCAGCGCCGCATAGAACGACCTGAGCGTCTCGGTGTCCAGCCGGCCCGCCGGCAGCTTGCCGAGCAACGGCCGCACGTGCTTGTTCAGCTTCTTGACGTACTCCTGCCGTGTCGACGTCTCCACGTCGCCGTCGTCATGAGGCCACCCAAGGCGGTCCACCACGTGAAGATCGACGATCGGGTGCCAGTGCTGGTGGGCCGGAGGTACCACCATGCGAACGAGGCCCTCTTTTGTCGAAGATCAACGCCACGTTCGCCAAATCCGCCGCGATCCGCTATGCCATAGCCCACGCCGCTACATCGTCGAACGCGCCTGACTGAAGGTGGGAAGGAAGGCATCGACCGCGTCGACCACCGGATCGATCCGCTGCCGATCGACCCCGCGGTTCTCCAGCCGTACTGATCGCCGCCGGCCGGCGTGGCTGAGCGAGCGCGAATGGGCAAGTGGCGAAGGTTGACGGGAGCCGGCATCACCCGCAGCATCAAGGTCGCGTCACTGTGTAGTCGCGAGCGGGAGGGCTTCATGCTCATCAACATCGTGGCCGGCCTGATCACGGCCGCCTTGCTCGCAGCCGGCGGCTTGGCCCTGCGCCACCGCAAGCACCTCGGACTGCTGCGGACCACTCTGACGTCCGGGCGGCTGCGCGTGTCGGTTGCGGCGCTGCTGCGCATCAAGGACGACGACGGTTATGTCCTGATCCACCATCCGTTCCGGCCGGGCGTGTACGGGCCGCCGGGCGGCGTGGTCAAGTACACCGACGAGGCGCGCGGAGCCCTAGACGCAGTGGGGTTCGTCGAGCAGCGCCCGGCCGGCCGCGAGCTGACAATGAGACGCGACTTGCGTGGATTTGTCCCTACCCGGCATGGCATCGGATTCCTGCGCTGGTACGACCGCTGCACCGGCCGCGAGTCCGGTCCCGAATGCCTGCGGCGGGAGCTGCGCGAGGAGCTGTCCGAGGCCGGGCACCCGGAACTCGCGCCGCTGGCCGGCAAGCTTCGATTCGAGCTGATCAGGTCGGTCGTCGACGGGCCGCGGCCCACGCCGGGCAAGCAGCACCGCACGATGCGGTCCTTCGAGGTGTACGACCCGATCCTCGACTCGCCCGAAGCCGTCGAGCTGCGGCGCCGCATGCTGGAGTTGGCGCACGACGCGGCGGAGACCGAGATCGTGCTCGCCCGGGTCGCCGATATCGAGGACGGTCGCCGCGAGCAGTTCCTGATCAGTCCGCAGTCGGCGTTCCTACTGAGCACACGCCGAATCCATGAAGACCTGCCCGCTCTGCGCTGACCCTGTGGCCGACATCATGCAAGGAGGCGGCACCGGATGACGCCGACGGTCGATCCGCTCGCCGAGTTCCTGGGTGCGGAGGTGGCGCTGGCCTTGCGGCGCTGGGCTACGGCCGGTGGGGGCATCGTCGAGCTGCCGGACCACAAATGGAGCGCGTCGGGTTTCACCGGTGCCGTGGTGACCGCAATTCTCTTCAAGGATCGGCACCCCGATGGTAGGTGGCGCTCGCGTAAGCGGATCATCAAGGTGATCCCGGCAGGCAAGGAGTGGGAGACGGGCCTGCACGAGCTGGCCTGGAAGCAGAACACCGAGTTCGCCAAGCGTTATCTGGTTCGCCAGTTGGGCCGGCCCTGCGAGGTGGGCGACGGGCGCTACATCATGTTCCAGGACATCGCGGGCGACCTGCTGGACTATCGCCCGATCGACAAGCTATCTCCCGAGATTCAGGAGGCAGGCTGCGCGGCCGTAGCGCGGCTAGTCCTGACCGAGTGGAACGGCGACCGATGGCGGGACCGAGTGACGCTCGACCGGGACGCCGTCGACAACTATCTGCGTCACGAGCTACGAGAGCCAGTCGAGCGGATTGAGCGCTGGGCGGACGAGCGCGGCCTGGTGCGGCCCGGGGACGAGCATGTCGGCGTTGACCGGCTGCCCAATCCCGTCGCGATGGTCCGATCCGGCCTATCCGTGCGGCATGTCGTGTTCCAGTACATGTATGGCCTGAGCCACGGCGACCTGCACCGCGGGAACATCCTCGTCCCTGATGCCTTGCCGCTGGAGCCTAAGCGGATCAGGGTCGTCGACCTGGCGGCGTTCGACCCGGCCGCTTCGCTGACCCGCGATCTTGTCGCGCTATGCCTCTCGGCCGCCGCGGCCGAGCTCGGCGTCACGCCTGAGGCGTCGGTATCGGAGGATCTGGTCCGTCTGCTCCTGGCCGGCACCGGCGAACCGTCTGGACAGGAGAAGACGGGCAAAATCCTCAGGGCCGTCCTACGGGCGGCCGAACAACCCGCGCCCTTCCGGGTCGAATGGCGGGCGCAGTATCTGCTTTCGTTGCTCGCCGGCGCCTTGGCGCACACCACCTACCGGAACCACAGCGATGCCGTGCAGCGCTGGTTCTTCCATGTCGCGACCAGGGCCGGGGCGGAGTTCCTACGGTTCGCGGAAGAAAGGGACATGATCCCGGCAGAGCCGGAGACGGACGAGAAGCCGGAGCAGGTGATCGTGTCCCTGGTGTCGGCTGCGGCTGATCGGACCGCCGCCTACGACCTGCAGCGCCGGCTGGTTGACGTCGTCAAAGGGGCGCCGAACTGGACGATTCACGTCCTGTGGCACCGGGATGAGGCCGGCGAGTCGCCCCGCAGTCTGCGCCGTCCGGACGTTGTGGTGGTCCTGCTCTCCGAGCGCAGCGCCATAGACCCCGGCTGCAAGCGCGAGATCAGGGCAGCCTTGACCGGCGCCATCGATCTGATCGGTTTCCGGACCGGTGGGATCGAGGTGCCGCACGAAGACCTGCGCGGGGCGCCGGTGCTCGACTGCGGAGACGAGGGCTTTGCCGATCTCGTTGGCCGGATCACCGAGATCTCTATGCAGGGACGAGTGGGCCGGGTGCTCGAGGAGAAGCTGTCCCGGACCGAGGCGGAGGAGCAACGGGCGGACGGCGCGCAGCGGCGAAGGCTCGCGATTCACAACCGTGAGCAGCGGGTGCGGCTGGAGGACGAACTTCGCCGCCGGAGCGCCGCCGGCCGCCGTCGTGACGCGGCCGGGCCCGCAGACCTCACCCAGGAGAACGTCTCGGACGGCCGCGTCCGGCTGGTCAACCAGGCGCCGATCGTCCCGGCGGCCGAGTTCCACGATCGGGTGTCCGAGAAGCACCGGGTAGAGGAGGCCATAGCCGACGCCTCAACCCGGGTGGTCGTGGTCCACGGGGCCGCGGGCGTGGGCAAGACGGCGTTCGCGGCGGAGCTCCGGCGCCGGCTCGCCGCGCGGGAGGCGGAGGCCGAGGCGGATGCCGTCGTCTACCTCTCGGCCGACGGATACCGTCCCATCAACGTGGCCGTCGTACTCGCCGACCTGGCCCGGGCACTCCCGGAGAGTTCGGGCCGGGCACGGCTCGAGGAGCGTCTGAACGACCCGGTCGAGTGGCGCCAGAAGCTGACCGATGTGCTGGCAGCACTTCGGAACACCACGGTCGTGGTGATCCTCGATGCCGCGGAACACCTGCTCGATGACGGTGCCTTCCGAGACCGTGAGCTGGGCGCGTTGGTCATGGAGCTGGCCGGTCGCCCTGGGCACCCGACGACGCTGGTCCTGACGGTCGCGGGCGGACCGCCGCAGCAGCTCCGCCGCGACCTACCAGCCAATGTTCGATTCGTCCCGATGAATCCGCTGCCGTTCGGCGACGCCATCGCCCTGCTGATCGCGCTCGACCGCGGGGCGGCGCTGGCCCTGTACCGGATGGAGCCGGTGGACCGGCAGCGTGCGTACACGCTGAGTCAGGGAAATCCACGCATCCTCGAGTTGCTGGTCGGCGTGCTGCGGCAGGAGCCGGGCACACCGGTGCCCCGCCTTCTCGACGAACTGGAGCAGGTGCCTCTGCCGGATGTCGAGGCGACGCTCCTCGAGGCAACCTTCAGCAACCTCGACCGCACGCAGCAGCGGGTCGTGCAGGCCCTCGCGGTCTACGGGCGGCCGGTCCCACCGGAGGCGGTCGACTTTCTGCTGGCAGCCCTGGTGCCAGGGGTCGACAGCGCCCCTATCCTCCGAGGGCTGCACGAACGGCGCGTCGCCCACCACGACCACGGGCACTACTTCCTGCCGCCCGCGGAGAGCGACCGAGTGGTCCGCGGCTTGGAACGTGGCGATCTCGACGACCACCGCCGGGTACCTCTGCCCTTCACCCGCTTTGCGATGTGGCATCACGCCGCAACGTACTTCGAGGAACGCCGAGTGGCTCCGGTCCGAAGCCTGCTCGATCTGCGGCCCGCATTCAGCGAGATCGACCTTCGCATCCGGGCCTGGGACTGCCGTCGCGCGTACGAGGTCATGAACACCATCGAGGACTACCACCTGCGCCGCTGGGGGCAGAGCAACGCACTGCTTGAATGGCGGCGTGCGGTCCGGGGCCGGATCGGGGACGACACCGAGGAAGCGAACAACCACCGCCGCATCGTCGCGGCGCTGCAACAGCAGGAACGCATCGAAGACGCAATTGTCGAACTTGCGGAGGCCCGCCGGAAATGCTCATGGTTCGGCGCGCCCAAGGCCCGGCTCATGCTCGACATCCAGCTGGCGACCGTGCGCTTCGAAGCCGGCGAGTTCAGCCACGCCGCGCGACTCTTTCGCCGGCAGGTTTGGCAGTGCCGCATTCTCGACAGAAGACGCGAGTTGGTGATCGTCCGCGCCGACCTGGCACTCTGCCTGGCTCGGGCTGGCCACCACGCCCAAGCGCTGCGCGCCTTCAGCACGGCGCTCGCGAACGCTCGCGCGCTGCTGGACAGCGTGGAGCGCGAACGGATCCTCCCGTTGCTTCTCATCGACTATGCCTGGGCCCTCGGGCAGATCGGTGAGCCGCGATCGGCGTTGGCCCTGTTGCAGGAAGGTGCCGCCATCGCGTCCGGAGCGGCTACCGAGGACGAGGTCGCCCTGGGGCTGTGCTTCAACGGCGAGGCTGCCGTTCACATCGACTCGGATGCGGCCGGCGAGGCCGTCGAGCCGGCCCGGCGTGCCGCCGAACTGGGAGTGCGTACCCGGGATCCGCGTCTGATCCGACAGGCCAACCTCAACCTGGGCCTGGCGTACCTGCGTCTCGGTGGCCGGGACGACGAGGCGCTCGCCGCCGCCGAGGTCAGCGCGAGGCTGGACAGCGGGGATCGTGCGGTTGGGGCGAACGGCCTGCTCGGGATTGCCGCGTTCCGCCAGCGGATGCGAGACCGGGCGCGGCTGGCATTCCTCACCTCGCGGGACGGGGCCAACCAGCGCATCGGCCGGGAACCCCGCGACTATCTCGCGTGGGAGGCCAAAGGACTGGCCTCCTTCGGCCTCGCTTTGATCGAGGAGTCACAGCGGCGCAGGCGCCTCGCCGAGGCTGGGGAAGCCTTCGAGCAGGCCCGGCAGATCACCTCGGCGCTGGGCGCCGTCAATCGCAGCGCTGTCCTGCTCGGCGCCTTCGGCGAGCGGGCCGATGACGATTTGGTCGCCGCAATGACAGCGGTGGCCCGGGGGTCCGCGTCCCCCTTCTCTTACTAGATCTTGATTACCGACCGTACCGACACGTTGCTTACGGTCCCGTCGGCCCAGTGGACCTGGAGTCGGCGCAGGCCGGCCCGGTTGACGTGCACGACCTCGCCCGTAGGCTCCTGACCTGGCCGGGGCTGTCGCCGCCGGACCCAGTCACCGCGCCGCCATCCCCTCCGATTCGACGGAGCGTCGCCCGGGCCAATGGATCGGTAATTTTCATTGACCACTGTCGTCACTCCTCGGTCGCATCCAAGGTGCAGAAAGACCGCTGCGCGGAACTGATTTTCCGCCAGCGCGAATAGGATGTCCGGCACGGTCGAAAGGATGGCGACGCCAAGGTGCGCACACCTGAAGTTAGGGTGCCAGCACGCTGCGCGTCTATGACGTCTTTGATGGCGGTGAAGTGCCGTACATGGCGGTATCCTGTCGCGGCCATGCCGCGTCGGCACTGCCTTCCGGCCTCCGCTCGCGCACCGGCGAATAACGGTAGGAGCAGCTTGTCGAGTCGTCTTCGGATCGCCGTTTCCGATCCGCTTCCCATGTTCGGCCGGGGAATCGCCCAAGTAATGGGCGACACCGACCACGATGTCGAATTTCCCGGCGATCTATTTACCTGGAGCGGGTATGCAGGACCGCATCTCATTTCGCTGACCCTGCTCGGCCCGTCAGATTGGACACTGCTCGCGACGCTGCGGGACAGCCGGCCGCGAACCGCGGTGGTTGCTGTCATCGAGAACGGCGATGTGGACCGATGCGTGCGAGCGCTGACCTCCGGCGCCGTCGGCGTAATGGCGCGGGAGGCCGACGCCGGTACGGTGCGCAGCGTCCTGTCCGCAGCCGCCTCGGGCCACAGCCTCCTTCCGGCCGACGTGGTTCGGGCTCTGACGTCACCCCCCCGGTCACCGCAAGCCGGACATGTCCCTACGGAGATCGAGATCTCGTGGATACGCCTGCTCGCCCAGGGCTTCACGGTCGCGCGGCTGGCCGCGCACGCGGGTTACTCCGAGAGAATGATGTTTCGCGTCCTGCGCGCCATCTATGGACGATGGGGTGTCGCCAACCGCACCGAGGCAATCGTCCACGCACGCGGAAACGGCTGGATCTGAAAGCTGTCGGCGCTGGGGCGTGATCAGGCCGGCTCGTAGGCCCACACCATCAGCTGGGCACGGTCGCGGCAGTGCAGCTTGGTCATCGCGCGGTTTTGCCGTGAGTCATGGCGGTGAGCGAGCTGCTCACATGCTCGCGGCGATCGCGTCGTTGCTCAGCCCTCGGGCTACCAGCTCGGACGATCTCCTACTCGCGGATGCTCTGCAGGTCCCGGTCGACCGCCGGGTCGGGCGAGGCGGGCGGGGCGGGCGCGGTGACGAACTCGCTGATCAGCGTGTGGATGACCACCGGGGGCAGCAGCGCCTCGCCGCAGGCGACGACAGTGACGGCGCGCAGCAGGTGGGCCGGGGCGACGTACCTTGAGCAGGAACCGCTGCCACCGGCCCGCAGCGCGCCGCTCGTGCCGAACAACAAGCAGTTGGTTCGCGCAATGCTCCATCCGACCCGTACGGATTTACAGGTCAGCAGGTAGTGGGCCGCCTGGGACTCGAACCCAGAACCTAAGGATTAAAAGTCCTCAGCTCTGCCATTGAGCTAACGGCCCTCTGCGCTATCAGGCTACCCGACCACCTGTGCCCGGGTTGATGTCCGCCCCCGGTCCAGACGAGCGATGCTGATCTACGCCCGCCGCGACTCCTGAGCGGTGATGACCAACAGCCGATCGCCGTCTGACTCGGGGTTGCGGCGCATCGGGTGCAGGGTTGGACCGTCCGGCAGGATGATCGGGGGACGGGGTGTGTAGCCGTGCCGGCTGTAGAGGTCACTGGTCGAGGTGGTGCTGGTCCAGGACGGCATGCCTACGTGGTCGAGGCGGCTGCGGTGGTGGGCGAGCATGGCGGTGCCGTAACCGGCACCTGTGCTGTTGGGCCGCACCGCGAGAAACGCCAGCTCATAGTGGGGCTCGGTGGGTCGCGCCCTGGCGAGCAACCGATCGAGAATATCGAAGCGGCCGGTGTGCGGGCCTGCCGCGTCGGCCAGCCGCATCTGGTAGTTCGCCGGTGGCGGGATGCTGCGGTATCGGTGGAAGCCGACAGTGGCGGCGGCGTCGTCAGTGAGGTGGATGTCGCCGTAGAACATGGCGTGTTCGATCCAGATGCCGAGGACGTCGGTGAGGATTCGGCGGCGTGGTCCTGGGTCGGGGATCAGCCATGTGGCGAGAGGGCTGGGATGCAGTGCGTCGGCGATCAGTGCGGCGACGTGGTCTTTGTCCGACCAGCGAGCGGCGCGGATGCGCGTTACAGCGTCCATGGCGAGATTTCCCTCGATCTTGTCGGTTGCGCAGGTCAGGAGTTGCCGCTGCGGCTGGCACGGGTGTGGACGAGGAACAGGTGGTAGTCGTCGACCAGGGGGCCGGTCCGGTCGCTGCCAGGTGGCGGTGTGAGCGCGGCTCTTTCGTAGGCGAGTAGTTCGCCAGTGGCGGGGTTGAGGATCAGCAGAAAGCGGATGGCGTCGGAGGTGGCGCTGACGCCGACGCCGGTTCGGCCCGCCCTGTCGGTCACCGAGCCGTGGTACGCGATGCCGGGGGTGTCGCGCAGGACGGTGAGGACCGCGGTGCGGGCTGTTTGGTTGGGAGTACGCCAGCCGAGCAGGCTGACGAGGCCGCGAATGACGGCGGCGGGTCCGAGGAATCGGGGCTGGGTGGAGTCGATGTGCGCGGTGAGTGCAGCCGGGTCGGCAGCGATCGGCCCGATGGGTCCGTCAAGCTCGCCGGGGTTGTAGGTGCTGTCGTCGGTGGGCCGCTGATCGGTGGGGTAGCGGCTGCGGATGACGCGTCCGGAGGCATCGTCGGCACGCCAGCGCTGCTCTTCGAACAGCACGATCCGCGTGGTGGTGCTGTTGTCCGCGATCGTGGTGTCCGTGGCCCATTGCAGCAGGTGGACGTAGGCGAACCGGCCCGGAATGGCGTCGCAGCCGGACGACCGAACCGTCACCGCTTCCAGAGCCTGCCGCGCCGAGGTCGACTCCGGCAGATGCGTCGGCGACGGGTCGAGTTTCTGCTGTGCGCGTGCCTTGAGCTGTGCCGCGGTCAGGGCGGCGGGTGACAGACACGGCGAAACGGCCGACCGGACCGGGTCATTGGTGGAAGACGAGGGTGGGGATTGGGCTGGCCCGGCGACGCCCGTCCAGTTCGGGATAGCTGTGGCGGTGGCGAGGAGGCCAAGCGCGCAGACGGCGGCGGTGACCTTCACGGCTCGCCGGCCCACCGGGTGGGGCGTCTCGGTCGCGGGTCGTACGTGGGGCAGGTTGTTCACGGTCAACTTTCTCGAGGTGAGGTGAATGAGGGCTAGCGGTAGGCGGCCGTGGCGAGGTCACCCACGGCGGCGTCTACGGCGGCGGTGATGTCGCGTACCGGCTGGTAGTGCTGCCCGGCGATGGCCTTCAAGCGGCCGGTCAGGGTGGTGATGTCGTCGTCGAGATAGAGGTGGCTCGTGAGGCCGAGGTCAGCGACGAGGCCGGCGAGGGCGGCGGTGTGGTTGTCGGGTTGTTCACGACCGGCAGCGAGGTAGCGCAGGCGAGAGCGGGCGATGACCGCCCATTTGCTGTCGGTGGGCAGGTAGGCGTCGCTGCGCATGAGCCCGCCGAGGCGCCGTCGGGTGTGGTGGCGCAGGATCCCGCCGGCGACGAGGCCGGCGCGGGTGCGGTCGTAGAGGTCATCGGAGAACCCCCGCAGCCACATGCGCAGCAGCGGGTGAGCGTTGCGGATGGTGGCGGTCGCGGCGTCGGCGATCAGGTCCCCGACCGGCCGGTCGATGTGCGGGTGTATCCGTTGGTGACTGGCCGGGCGGGTGTCGTCGTTCGGGTCGAGGGTCACCCGCCCGGCCAGGTACAGGTCGATCAGGACCGCGCCCGCGAGCCCGAGCGCGAGGGCCTGTCGGTGCACGTGGGGGTGTCCGGTGTCGTCGTCGTGGCCGAGGAGGAACAGGTCGTCGCGCAGTGGCAGGCACGGGATCGACGCGGTCATCGGTGGGTTCCTACCGCAGTCCTGCGGTGAGCCGCCGCAGCCGCTCGTGTGCCCCGCCATACGCGGGACCGGCGGCGGGGAGCAGGGTCTTGTCGACGGCGGCGAGGACGGTGTAGTTGGGGTCGCACACGTTGCCGATCGGTGCCCGTCCCGCCTGCGACACGAGTTGGTAGGCGTCCAGGGTTTCCAGGCCGGTCAGGGCGCTGGCCCAGCCGACGAGGTCGTGCTGGGCGATGCGGTAGGCGTCCTCCAGGGGCCTCGCGCAGCCGATCGTCAGGATGTCCCGGTCAGTCTCCAACCGCGGCCACCGTGTGGTGACGCCTTTGATGACGTCGATGGCGAGGGTGGTGGTCGTGGCAATCTCCACGCCGACGCCGCAGGCCTCGCCCTCGCCCTGGCGGGCGTGCCCGTCGCCGAGAGCGAGCATCGCCCCGTGGACGTTCACGCCCAGGTAGAGGGTGGTGCCGGCGCGCAGGTGCGAGGTGTCGAGGTTCCCGCCGTGGGTGTAGGGCACGAGTGTGGATCGGGCTTCGAACGCGCCGGGGGCGACACCGATCGTGCCGATCATCGGTTCCAGCGGCAGGTCCACGCTGTGGTCGCTGCGCGTGGCCTCGAACCGGACGGTCCCGGCCTGCCGGTCGATGCCGTACACCCACACCCGCTCCTCCAACGGAGGCTGCAGGGTGGCGGTATGGGCGGTGGACGTCAGCGCCCCGAAATGCGGGAACGTCGAGGACACACCCCAGTCCCGCGCCGGGGTGATGGCGGCGAGGTGCACGGCGAGGGTGTCGCCGGGCTCAGCGTCCTCGACGAAGAACGGCCCGGACACCGGATTCAGGTACGGCATGCGGCACACCTGCGACGGCAGGTCCCCCGGCCCCCGAACGAGACCACCGAAGCAGTCCTCCGTCACGACGGTGAACACGTCCCCGCCGCGCACGTGCGCCACCGGCATCCGCCCGCCGAAGGTGTACGCCAGCTCGTCCCGAGCCGGCCGGTAGGTGAACGTTTCCATGGCGGTCACACCCGCTCCACGTGACGTGCCTGCGGCTGCGGGGGTGCCAACCCCGAGAGGACTGGTCGGCGGCCGGACAGGTACAGGCCGGCCAGGATGATGACGCCGAGGGCGAGCCAGGCCAGGCCGAGGCGCTGGGCGGCGATGTTGGCGTTGACCACCACCCACACCAAGATGGTGAAGCCGACGGCGGGCATGACCAGGTGCGCCCACCAGTTCCCGCTGCGCTCCCGGATGAGGTGATGCACCACGACCGAGACGTGCAGGACCAGGAACGCGACCATCGCCCCGAAGTTGATCAGCGACGACAGCAGCGTGATCCCATCCGCACGGGTCGCCATGTACAGGCCGAGAGCGACGGACACCGCGCCGGTGAGCAGCGTCGCGTTGATCGGCACGTTGCGACGGATCGACACCTTCGCCAGAAACGCCGGCAACTGCCGGTCACGGGCCATCGCGTACAGCAGCCGAGACGTCGCGACCTGCGCGACCATCGAATTCGGCAACCCCCACGCGATCGCCGTGGCCACCGCGCACACCGTCGCCAGCCAGCCCCCGCCGGCCACAGCGGCGGCGTCGTAGAAGGCAGTGCCGTTTG
The DNA here is from genome assembly GCF_040607915.1 of Micromonospora sp. NPDC005215. Classification (NCBI taxonomy): domain Bacteria; kingdom Bacillati; phylum Actinomycetota; class Actinomycetes; order Micromonosporales; family Micromonosporaceae; genus Micromonospora; species Micromonospora sp. NPDC005215. The sequence continues at coordinate 82,963 of NZ_JBEXHQ010000011.1, forward strand.
GATCACCCTCGGCGAGAAGCACGCCGGGGTCGGGGACGAGCATCGCAGCCAGCCACGTCTGCGCGATGAACAGCACCCCGGCCAGGATCAAGACGGCCGCCATCGCGCGGCCGATCTGTCGGGAACCACCCTTGGTCTCCTCGGCCAGCATGCTGATCCCGTCGAAGCCAAGAAAGGACAAGACCGCGATCGACACCGCCCCCGCCACCAGAGACCAGGTGAACGTGTCGGCGTTGTAGAACGCCTCCCAACTGAACCGGCCCTTCCCGGTCGCGAGAGCCCAGCCCGCGACGGCCAGGAAGACCGCCAAGACGATCAACTCGCCGACCAGCATCACCCGGGTAACCACTGCGGTCATCCGGATCCCTACCGAGTTGACGACCGTGTTGACCGCGACGAACCCGAGTAGCCACAGCCACACCGGCACCGACGGGATGGTGGCGTGCATCGCCACCGACGCCACCAGGTACAACAACCCCGGTACGAGGACGTAGTCGAGGAGGATCACCCAGCCGGCGAGGAACCCGACCGGCGGGCTGATGCCCCGGCCGGCGTAGTTGTAGACGCTGCCCGACATCGGGAACGCCTTCACCATCTGCGCATACGAGAACGCCGTGAACACCAACGCCACCACACCAACTGCGTACGCGAGTGCCACCATCCCACCGGAGCCGGCGTAGACGCTGCCGAAGATCGCCATCGGCGCGATCGGCACCATGTACACCAAGCCGTAGGCAAGTAGATCCCGGAACCGCAGTTGGCGGCTCAACTCCTGCCGATACCCGTATCGGGACAGCTCATTCTGAAGACTCATTAGACTCCTCAAATAGTCGACGCCTGGCTGCTCTCACGACTTTGCAGCTGGCCCGTCAGGAAGGGCATCTGCCCGTCGACCCGAATCGCCGCCAATAATTCGCCTGGCGCCCGACGGGTATCTCAACAACGAGAATTGCGCACCGGGCCAGACGAGTCGATAGCGGTGATGCGGACATAGGGCGTTGTCCGCATGCAACTGTCCGCGTAACGTTCGATCACGTATAGTCAGGCCCGTCTGACTGCGGCAGCGATGGGCAACGGCATCCAGGAGTACCGGTGGCTCAGGTTCCACGACGGCTGACCCCGCATCGATCAGTGCTGCATGGGTTCGGTGCCGCGCTGCGACGGTGGCGCGAGTGCCGCGGGCTGTCTCAGCGCGCTCTAGGCAGGCTGGTGCACGTCAGTGGGGACCTCGTCGGCAAGGTGGAGAAGGCCGAACGTTGGCCGTCCGCCCGCCTCGTCGAGTCGTGTGAGGCCGCACTGCAGACGGGTGGCGAGCTGCTCCGCTTCCTGCCAGACCTCGAACGCGAGCGTCGACTGACCGTCCTCGACCAGAGCTCGGCCAGGGGTGCCGACGGCCTGCTCGATGGCGTCATGGATCATCCCGAGGAGACTGACCTGCTCCCACCGTGGCACGAACAACTCGTCGGCCTCGCCACTGCCGGAAATCGCATCGGGTACGCGGGGATGGCGTCCGCCGCCCATGCGCAGATCAGCGCCGCAGCCACCATCGGGCGGCGGAGCAACTCAACCGGCCGTCGAGACGTACTCATCGCCCAGGCACTGTGGGCCGAGTTCCTCAGCTGGATCGACGAGCAGAGCGATGCCGCCGAGGCGGACGCATGGCTGCGACGCGCCCAGCAACACGCCGTCGAGGCCAAGGCGCCGTCACTGGCAAGCTACGTCCTGATGAGACAGAGCCAACGCGCCCTCGAACGATTCGACCCGCGTAGGGCCGCTGTCCTGGCGCGGCAGGCGCTGGACGAGGTCCGGCTACCAGGCCGCATTCGCGCTCTTCTGCTGGTCCGCCAAGCCCAGGCTTACGCGATGGGAGGTGACCAGAGCGCCTGCGTAGCCAGCATCGACAAGGCGCACAGGGTCGCCGGCAGCGCCGACGGGGACTCAGAGCTGCCGGTCGATGTTGGCGCCCACTGCAACCCGGTGTACGTGGCTGCCCACGAAGCGCAGTGCCGTCTGCTGCTCGGCCAGCCGGCGGCTGCAGCCAATCTCTACGAGCAACTCCTCCAGCACTGGCCAGCTCAGTGGCGCGTCGACGAGGCCCTGTGGCGATCGTTCCTGTCCACCGCCTACGTCAACAGCGGCGACGTCGAACGCGCTGCGACCGAGGCCACCAAGGCCCTGACCCTGGCCGCTGGTACCTCCTCCGCACGGGCTCTGCGCTGGTTGAACCCCACGGCGGTGGCCCTTCGACAGCAGCCAGCCGTTCCCGAGGCGGCGGCCTTCGTGCTCGCCTATCGGCAGGCGACTCTCGAAGCGTGTAACCATTAGCTCGTGGACCTGATCACCACGGCAACGAGCACCGACGAGTCCGAGCGAGCGGCGTCCGTCGCGGTCCTCCCAGTCGGGAGTTTCGAACAGCACGGCGCCCACCTGCCGCTGCTGACGGACACCATCGTGGCGTGCGCGATTGCAAGGGCAGTCGCTGAGCGCTACGACCTCTTCCTGCTTCCGCCCGTGACGATCTCCTGCTCCCACGAGCACGCCTCGTGGCGTGGAACGGTCAGTATCAGCGCCACCACCCTCGCCGCCGTGGTCGTTGACATCGCCGCCTCCCTGCATGAATCGGGCATCGATCAGCTCGCCGTGATCAACGGACACGGCGGGAACTACGCGCTTGCCAACGTCGTTCAGGAAGCCAACGTCGCCGGACCGCGGATGACTCTGTTCCCTGCTCGGGCCGACTGGGACGACGCTCGACTGGCCGCCGGCCTGTACAGCACCGCCCACCAGGACATGCACGCTGGCGAGCTTGAGGTTTCACTGCTCCTGCATGTTGCGCCGGAGGTGGTGCGTGATGGCTTCCAGCATGCAGACCACGTAGCGGACGACCGACGTCATCTGCTCACGCGAGGGATGGGTGGATACACCACCAGCGGCGTCATCGGCTTGCCGTCCCATGCCACTGCGGCCAAGGGCAAGGCAGTACTCGAAGACCTTGTCCGCTCTTTCGCCGATCATTACGGCCTCCTGCCGGGGCCTAAGGCATGAGCAGGAATTGATGCTGGCGGTCCGGGCACCGCGTTTCCGGATCGACTGACCGGGCGGCGTCTGCCATCGTCGCCTCGATCGAGACCGCCCCATGCGGACAAGGGCTGTTGTCCGCATCCGGACCGCATCGATCATGGAGCCAGTGGATGTCTAATGGTTGACCTGAGGCGCTGACGACAGCTCCATCGTCGTTCGAGCGGGCAGATGATGCCTCGCTTCAGCGCTGTAGGGGCGCGGCCTGGTATCGAGCCCCCGACGTCGAGTGGAGGGTCGTCATGCCCGAAAAAGTCGTCACACACAAGGCGCTCTGCTACATCGTGCGGGACAGGCGGCTGCTCGTTTTCCGTCATACCGACTACAGCTACGAAGAGGTGGGCATCCAGGTACCGGGTGGCAGCATTCGCCCTGGTGAGATTCCGGAGGATGCGGCGCTGCGCGAAGCCCGCGAGGAGACCGGACTCACGGACTTCAAGGTTGTCCGCAAGCTGGGTGAGTCCGAGTACGACGTCAGCCCTCTCCGGTTTGAGGTCCAGCAGCGACACATCTTCCACCTGGAGCTCACCGAGCCCACGCCACCGCGGTGGTCGAGCCAGGAAGACCACGACGGCACCCATCAGCCCACCCAGTTCGAATGCTTCTGGGTGCCGTTGACGGCGGGGCACATCCTGCAATCCGGCCAGGGTGCGCTCCTGGGCCGACTCTACGACTGACAGATCCGCCTCGGCGCTCGAAGCCGCACGATCAGGACCGGCGCTCTGATCTGCCTCACGAAGTCCGCGGCGCGACCGCACGCCGCGTGCACCTGATCCCGAGCGAGGCCTCGGCCCAGGTGCCCTGCGGTGAGTCGATTGTGCCGGCCAGTCAGAAGGCTTGCGAGAGGAGGTCGACCATGTCCTACGACCACTGATCTGAATAGGCGAGGCCGGGGCCGGCCTGCGCCAGCCCCGGCCCGATCTCCAGCCGATCCGGACTGTCAGGAGGGTTGCCCGTGTCCCTGACCACCTACGACCCGCTGAATCCGTCGACGCTGACCGATCCGTATCCGGTTCTCGCCACTCTGCGACGGTCCACTCCGGTCTTTTGGCACGAGGGCATGCGCTCCTGGGCGCTGACCCGGTACGACGACTGCGTGACCGTGCTGCGCGACCATGCACTCTTCGCCCGCGACCGTCGCCGCACCGGGGGCACCGTGCCGCAGCCAAGCCTGAGCGTGCAGTCCTTGGATCCGCCGGAGCAGTCACAGGTACGCAGCCTGTTCATGAACGCGCTACATGCCCAGAACCTGGTCGCTCTAGAGAGGCGAGCCGGACGGGTCTTGGCCGCTTTTCTCGACGAGATAACCGGTCGCGTGGAGTTCGACGTGATGACCGAAATCGCGGCACCGATGGCGGTAGCAGTCATCTCGGACCTTCTCGGCGTCGACCAACCCGACGTGCACTCCTTCGCCCAGACGTCGGACGCGATCATGCGGAGCATGGACGCCGGCCTGGATCCAACGACTGCCGAACCAGGCAGGATCGCCCGCCAGCAGTTGAGTGCGATGGTCGAGACCTGGTTTGCCGCCTCTGGTCGGCCCGGCGTTCTGTCCCACGTCAGGGAGCATGTTGGTCCACTGTCCGACGCTGATCTCGGTCAGTATGTGCGCAACACCGCCCGGGTGATGTTCCAGGGCGGATACAGCACGATGGTCGCCGCTGTCGGCAACGCCGTGCACACCTTGATGCGGTATCCGCAAGTACTGGATCAGATGCGCGATCCGGCCGTCCTACGTACCGGTGTCGACGAACTCGTCCGCTACGACGGACCGGTGCAGGGCACGAGCCGAATCGCGACCGCGACCACCAAGATCGGCGATGTCACCGTACGCGCGGGCGCAACCGTACTGCTCCTCTTCGCCGCCGCCAACCACGACCCGGAGCAGTTTCCGGAGCCGGAACGCCTCCTGCTGGGCCGCACGCAGGGAAGACATCTCGGTTACGGATGGGGCACCCACGCGTGCATCGGCACGCTGCCCGCCCAGATGGCTCTGCGCGTACTGGTCAACGGACTGCTGCAGCACCCGATGCGGCTTCGGCTCGCCGGAGAACCACTTCGTCGTCGCACCGCGACCATGCGCGTCTTCGAGTCGCTGCCGGCGGCCTTCCACCCCTGACGATCCACCCCTGCCGGCCCGCACTCGCCGACGACGGCCCACTTGCCAGACGGGGCCACCGACCTGCAGCGCCGCGCTACCTGGGAGCGAGCATGAGGATTCTCATCGGCAACCACATCGACCCCGCCATCCGAGACCGGAAGGACCTGCGAGCATGGACGCAGCGCGTCCTGTGGTTCGCTCGCGACGGCGACCTCATCGTGCTCAGCGACGAACCCGATCCACAGTTTCTGCACTACGCGACCTCCTTCACTGATGTGGACCCGCAGACACTGCGCATCCTGATCCCGCCGGCGGGTAGCCACGCCGGACTGCTACTCGACCCCGAGACCCTGATCAGAGACGACTTCCTCCAGACCGTCCGCGGCGCGCTCGGTGACGACGGCCCGGAGCGTGTCGACGAGGTCTTCGCGCTGTGGCCTTCGGCGTCCGTGGCCCGCTTCGCCGCCGCCTTGGGCATCCGCGCCCGCTTCGCTGGCAGCGACTTCTTCGCTCAGGGAGGCGGGGAACTGGTCAACAACAAAGCGACCTTCCGAGCTCTCGCTGCCGGCGCCGGAGTGCCGACTCCCGCGGGCGCGGTCTGTCGTAGCGGCGGCGAAGCGGTCGACGCGACCGTATCCCTGTTGGGTGGGGCGGGCGCCGTCGTGGTGAAACAAGCGCACAACGGCGCTGGTGTCGGCAACCAGCTCTTGCTTTGTGATCCACGGCTCTCCTCCGACCACGTCGGTGCCCGTCACCTCTACCACCTTGCCGACGGTGGCAGGGAGACGGTCGAGGCGTACTGGCGTCAACGCTGGGACTGGGCCTCGGCGCATGAGCGCTTCCCCGTCGTCATCGAGGAGTTCGTCCCGGAGGCCAGGTCCATCTACTCCGAGCACTGCGCCGACAGGGAGGGGACACGACCCACCGAGTCCGGGGAGCTGCTGTACGTCGGGCGGCGCCTGAGCCACCAGATCGTGCCGCTGCGCGGCGTGGACGACGGCGTCCGTTCACAGCTCTTGCGGGGCGGGGGACGGCTGGCCGACACCTACCGCGCGTTGGGCTACCGCGGCTACCTGAGCGCGGACGCGATCGTCACCGTCGATGGGCGAGTGCTGTTCACCGAGGTCAACGCACAGGTGTCCGGCTCACTGCACATCTATCAGGTCATCGCTCATCGCATCGTCGACACCGCGGCAGCCCCACGGCGGTCGGTGGTGGAGTACCACACCGCTCCGACCTGGGCCGTTTCCGACGCCGACACCTTCTTGAAGGCAGTCGACGAGCTCGGGTACGGCTATGACCCTGTCACCCGCACCGGTGTCATCGTCTCGATGCCGATCATCCCGGTCGGGGCCGAGGGCGCCCACTTCCTCTTCTGCGTCGCCTACGGCGAGGAAGCCGAGCACCAGGCGATCTGGGACGGGCTCGATTCCCGCTTTCGCGGACACGCCTGAGGCTAACCGCGGCAGTGACAGCGTCGACGCTTCCCGCCGGTACCTCGCCTGACATTCGAGCTAGAGGAGGTCATCAATGCTCCCATCCGAGCGCCCCGCGCTTGCCGAGGCTGCGAGGCTCACTCCGTCCTTCGACGCCGACCGGCTCGCCTGCGAACTGGCCGATGTCACCGGCCACCGGTGGCAGCACCAACGCATCCACGCGTCCGGCGGCGACATCGGCGCGGCCGCCACGATCGATTGGCGAGTCCTGCCGCTCCGAAGCCCCGGTGGCGACGCAGAACGCACCGATCCCGGCGGCCCCGGTCCGGTCGACTTCGCCCCCACCATGTGGCTACGGCGTCTGCCCTATCTACGCGAGATCCTCGCTGCGATCCCAGCCCCACTCAACGCCGTACGGTTGATGGCACTTGGCCCTGGCGCCACTTCGCGGCCACACCGAGATCCGAAGTACGCCCTTCCCCGGGGCCTCGTACGGCTGCACATCCCGCTGGTGACCCACGAGGATGCGGTGCTCGTCCTCGACGGCGTCGAGCACTGCTGGCAGCCCGGGGAGTTCTGGTACGGGGACTTCTCTCGGCAGCACCTGGTGCGCAACACCGGCCCAGTCACCCGGATACACGCGGTCATCGACGCGCTGTTCACCGCAGAGTTGGCCGCACTGTTCCCCACGGCCTGGCAGGTGGCCTTCGCCGACACGGACGTTTTGATCAACCGGCCGACGCCGCCGCCGGCCCCATGCCCGGTCACGCTGCCGCACGCAGTGCATGTTCCCCGTGGCTTCACTGACTTCGACAACGACCAGTCGCTGGACGGTCTACCGCAGCTCGCACGGGTCGATGCGCCCGACGGACGGCTGACGCTCACCGCCGCAGGTCGCGTTTTCGCCCTGACGCCGGTCGGTCCGGATGAGTACCGCTTCGCTGGTTGGAGCGAACAGCGCAGCCTGCAACTCACCCCCGGCGAGACGGTGCTCTACGCGCGCCGTGGTCGGTCGCGAGAGCAGCACCGCCTGCCCTTCCCAGCCAACCTCCGATGACGGGCACGGTGCCTTCCCGACCAGCGCCCGATCCACGCACACAAAGGAGGTTCATCATGAAGCTGAACAGCCACGACGACTTCACACCGCTGCGCGAGATCATCGTGGGATCCGCAGCCAACTACCTCAGTCACGACCGCGACGTCACCTTTGAGCTCTTCCACCACGACAATCTGGGGGGTTTCCGATCGGACTGGGCCTATCCCCGCCTGGCCGTGGCTGGCAATGGAGACCCGGGGCGCAGGTGGGAGATCAGCCGCCGCTACACCGCGGAACTCCATGAGGACGTCGAGGGCCTGGCCGCTACCCTCGCCGGTCTCGGCGTCACGGTGCACCGGCCGCTATCGCTGCCACCGGACAGCGAACCCATCGCCGGTCTGGGATGGCAGGCCGCGCCCACGCCGGCCCTGAACATCCGCGACAACACCCTCATCCTTGGTGACGAGATCATCGAGACGCCTCCCGCCATCCGTTCCCGCTACCTGGAGACCCGTCTGCTGGCCCCTGTCTTCCGCCACTACTACGAGGCTGGGGCCAGGTGGACGACGATGCCGCGACCCACGCTCACCGATAAGTCCTTCGACCTCTCCTACGCCCGGGACAGCTCCACCACCCTGGGCGGCCCAACCGAACCGATCGCCGACGCCCGACCAAGCCCGTACGACGTCGGGCTCGAGATGATGTTGGACGGCGCCCAGGTTCTACGTCTCGGCCGTGACCTGGTGGTCAACATCGCTCACGACAACCATCGGATCGCAGTCGACTGGCTCGATCGGCACCTCCACGGCCGCTACCGGCTTCACCGGGTCTACCGCATGGCCGACAACCACATCGACAGCATGCTCCTGGCGCTGAAACCCGGTGTGTTCCTCGCCCGCCACGACGGTATCCGTGACCAACTGCCCGCGCCGCTGAGATCATGGGAGTTCATCGTTCCACCGCAACCCGACCCCGGCACATTCCCCGCCTACGACGACGCCGACCTGGTCCTCACCAGCCCCTATATCGATCTCAATGTCCTGTCCGTCGACACGGACACCGTTCTGGTGAACGAGGACTGCCCTGGCCTGCTCAAGACCCTCGACGCCAAGGGCTTCACCGCCATCCCAGTACGGCACCGACACCGACGGCTGTTTGGCGGCGGGTTCCACTGCTTCACCCTCGACACCCACCGCAACGGCCGGCTCGAGGACTACCTGTGAGCAGCACCCCGCGCATCCTGCTGCTAGAACCGGGCGGGCCAGAGTCCGGCGCGCTCATCGAAGCTGCGGCCGCCCGCGGCTACGAGATTCACGCCGCCATCACGCCCGACCAGCACGCCGCCTACGGTCCCGATCTGCGCCGACGCTGGTCCGGCATTCTGCAGACCGACTTCTCCCAGGCCGAGCATGCCCTGTGCGACGTCGTCGACTACGCAAGCCGGCTCGGCGCGGACGCGGTTCTGACGACCAACGAATACCTCACCCCGCTGCTCGCGCAGGCGAGCGCCGCACTCGGTCTGCCCGGCAACGACCCTGCCCGAGCCGGGGCCGCCCGCAACAAGATCGCGATGAGTCAGGCTTTCGCCCGCCACGGTGTCAGCGCCCCGCACACCCTCGTCATCGAAGACGAGGAACAGCTACGCCGCCGATACACCACGGGCCAGGTCAGCTTCCCCTTTGTCATCAAGCCCAGCGAGGCCGCCGGTTCCGCCGGCGTCACGGTCGTCTGTGAGGCGGCCGCCGCCACCGGTGCCTGGCGGGCCGCCCGCACCCTGAGCGGCATGTACGGCATGCCGCTCGACCCGCGAGCCCTCGTTCAGGAATACGTCGAGGGCGCCGAGTACAGCGTCGAGTCGCTGACGCAGGCCGGAACGACGACGCACTTCTGCGTAACCCGTAAGAACGTCACGGCCGGAGCGCACCGAGTGGAGGTGGGCCACAGCCTGCCGGCAACCCTTCCACCTGCGGTAATGAGGGCCGTCCATCAGCAGGTGGAGCGCGCCATCGACGCCGTCGGCATCCGCAACGGCGCCTCGCACACCGAGGTGATCCTCGGCTCGGACGGCAGGTGCGCTGTGATCGAAATCGGTGCCCGCGTCGGGGCTGGCCAAATCGGTTTCCTCATCCACCATGCCCTTGGCGTGGATCCGTGGTCGGCGCTGCTGGACGTCGCGCTCGGCCGCCCCGTCGAGCTCACCGCCACCCGTCGCCGCCATGCCGCCGTACGGTTCCTGACCAGTCCGACGGTCGGGCGTCTTCGTTCGGTCGCCGGCCTCCCCGAACCCGGCACCGGGATTCCGGACGTACGGCTGCGCGTCGCGGTCGGCGATGTCGTAGGACCGGCTCAGGCAAATCGTGGACGTCTCGGCTACTTCCTCGTCACGGGCGCAGACCGGAAGATCGTCGATGACCGTGTGGAGCAGATACTTGACGGAATCACCATCACGATCGACCCGGAGGACACCGGCGGCGAGGCACCACATCACCAACGCTCCCGTCGCTTGGCCGGCCGAAAGGCGCGATGACCATGCCCAGCAGACCGGCACCCAAGCGGGGGAACTCCGCACCGCCCCTGGCGGATGAGTTCGACGAACTGTTCCGGAGCGAGGCCCGTAACGGCAAGGGCTTCGCCAGAGTGGTGCGGATGGTCGACCCGGCGTTGCCGTCGGAGATCGAACCGTTCTCCTTCCTCTCCGCCAACCTCCTCTTCCACATCCGACAGCAGATCGCGTTCGATGAGGGAGCGATTCTCGCCGATCTAGGATGTGGGCGCGCCGGCCCTGGCCTGTGGCTGGCCCGCACCACAGGTGCCGCCCTGGTCGGCGTCGACTTCTCCCCGGTCGCGACGACCTTGGCAAGGCAACGTGCCGCAACCTTCGGAATGCAGGCGAACGCCCACTTCGTGGTGGCCGATCTGAGTGCCACGGGACTTGCCGACCACGCCGTAACCTCGGCGATCTCCGTTGATGCGCTGCAGTACGCCTCCGATCGGACCGCGGCCGCTGTCGAAGCGCGGCGCATCCTCCGTCCCGGAGGACGCCTTATCCTCACCGGCTGGCATCCACGGCATTCCGGTGACAGTCGATTACCCGAGCGGCACCGGTTCAGCGACTGGCCCCGAGTTCTTACCCATGCCGGCTTCGTCGATGTGGAGTGCACCGAACGGCCTGACTGGACCGAGGTCTACCTGCGGATCTACCGAACAGCGCTGGATTTGGGCGACCCGGACGGGGATCGCGCGCTGGCGGGTCTCCAGGCGGAGGCCCGAAGCCGCCTCCCGACCGCCCACCTGCTGCACCGGGTACTTGTCACCGCAACCGCCGGTTGGCCTCCTCGGGGCGCTCTCAGGTGAGTTCGGCCAACACGGCGGCCATGGCTTCGAAGGTGCCTTGGACACCGTCGGCCTTGCCGAGTCGATGACGCTCCAAGCGGATGGCGCCGATGTGCCGCGCCTCGTAGATCAACGAGCGCAACACCGCAGACGCGGAGCGATCCGGGTGCCCGTAGCTGTCCCAGAACGCGTCACGTTCGGTGCCTGGCTTCGCCGCGGCCATCCGGATCGTCCAGTCCGCAGCCGGGTCACCCCACCATGTGCGGTCCAGGTCGAGCACTCCGGTAATGGTCGGCTCGTCGGCGACGGGGTCGAGCATCACGTTGACGGTCCACAGATCACCCGCAAGCATTCGCGGCTCGGTGATCTCGTCGAGGACGCCGCAGTGCTGACCTGCCACGTCAGCAACCCTACGCACGTCGGCAGCGTCCAAGCCGACGCCGTCGAGGTCGGCGGCAATGTCGTACAACGAGGCGACCACTGCCTGGCTCCACGTCGCATACGCCGGGCCTGCGACGGGACCGAAGGATGGTCCCCGTACCCCATGAACTCGGGAAGCGATCGTGCCCAACTGTCGGAAGAAACCGGGCCAGGACGATCGGGGGTAGTCACCGAGACGTTCCGGAGCGGGAACGCCATCAAGGAAAGTCTGCACCAGATAGTCTCGGGCGATCACCTCGTGGGACCAGTCCGCGGCGATGACCTGCGGCATCAGCGGCGAGAGCACGGTCAGCCAAGGCACACTGGCGAACTCGTTTCGCATCAGCTGTCGCTCGCTACGGAACTGCTTGTCCGGCTCTGGAGCGACCCGCAGCACTACCGGCCGCTCCCGCCCGGCTACGACGACCCGGTAGGTGTTGTTGTACATCCCCGAGCCCAGCTCGATGGCCGACACGACGTGTGCGTCGGCACCGAACACCCGCTGGCAGACCGCCTCGATCTCATCGGCGGTCACCGACTGCTGAAATGACTCGGAGTTGCGCTCGATCGGTCGGAATTCCATGACGGCATCCTTGCGCTCATGGTGAGCATGGACGGACAGCCATCAGTCTGACAGGCCAAAATCGGGGCCCTCCGGGCCTCTCTGCTCAACACCCACGACCAGCCTCTTAAAGCCCAGCATGCGGACCGACAAGGAGAACGTGCCCATGCCGAAGCAGCCCAACCGACTGTTCATCTCCACTGCCCCGTACTTCGCCAGATATCGGCCCGGCTACGACCCCGCCATTTACGAGCATCTTCGCCTGCGCTTCAGCCTCGACGGCACTCAGCGCGTCCTGGACCTGGGGACTGGCACGGGCACGATCGCGCTGCCGCTCGCGGCGTTTGTCGGTGAAGTCATTGCCGTCGACCCGGAAGCCGGCATGCTGGAAGAGGGCCGTGCACTCGCCGGAGCAAAGCGCATTGGCAACGTCACCTGGCTGCTCGGCGACTCCACGACCCTACCGGCGATGAACATCGGCCCAGTCCTACTCACGGTCATGGGTGCGTCGTTTCATTGGACCGACCGGCACCAGACCCTGCGCGACCTCGAGAAGATCATTGAGCCTGCTGGAGCCGTTGTCCTCGCCTCCGGTGGCGCACCGGGTGACATCGAACCGGCCCCCTGGACCGATGTCATCGCCGAGGTACGGACCCGCTACCTCGGTCCCGGCCGGCGTGCCGGTAGCGGTACTTACCAGCACCCCACAGAACGCCACCAAGATGTCCTCGCCCGGTCAACGTTCCGGCATCTCGAGATCCACACCTGGGATCGCACCGTTACGCGGACCCTCGACGAGGTCATTGGGCTTCAGTTCTCCTACTCCTACAGCAGCCCAGCCCAACTAGGACCCGACAAGGCGGCATTCGAAGCCGACCTTCGAGACGCCCTCATCAAGTACAGCCCCACCGGCTTGTTCGATGAACTCGTCCGCACCGAGGTCATCATCGGCGCCAGGACCCAGGGGTAGCCCGAGGCTACGGAGCGAGGGTCGACCGCTTGTTGCGCGAGAGCCTCGAAACGAGATCCACTTTCACCGCCAGCTATGTCGAGGTTCCACCGCCGATCTACGTCATGACTGGGGCCGAGTTCTTCGACTGCCGATGTCTGGTGGGCCTCCCGGATACCCCGGTACTTTCGGCTGCCGGACACCATCACAGTCTTCGATTGGGGAGTCGGCCACGTGTCGCACATCGAGAAGGTCACCGCTGAACTCCGGGCCCTGGCGGCAGGCGCCGAGCGCGCGCAGGGGTTGGCAGCCGCAGCCGACAGCCAGGCACAGGAGGTGGCCCTGCGAGCCGCGGGCGCTGGCTTCGCCGCGGTGGCGGTGGGCGTGACGCGAGTGCGCAGTGCGATCACCGATATTCAAGGCGGCCTGGGCAGCCTCGGCGGTTCGATCGGCGAGGCGACGAAGGCAACCGCGGCCGTTCCGCATGGGGCGACTCCGCAGGAGACGATCTCCGGGCTGACACCCGTCCACGCGGCGGTGGACAGCACCCGGGACGCGACGGCAGCAACGATCGCTCAGGTCGGTGAGGCGCAGCGGCTCGTCACCATGATCCTTCAGGGCGGTCAGCCCGGACCTCTGCTACAGGCGCTGGAAAGCATCAAGCAGGTCCTGGTATTGGTAGTCCAGCGCACCAGCACCACTCGGCAACTCATCGAAGCCGCGGTCGCTGAAGCACGGCAGATCGGGTCCTCGGGAAACTGATCGGGGCTGGCAGTCCCAGACCGGCCAGCCCGCCCCCTCTTGCCACCACCAATCCGAACCCGCCGCCTCCCGCCTCCGGCGGCGATGCCTCCGGTGACCGCAACCCCGCGCCGTGGAGCCGGCACCCGACCGGCGTCCTCGGCGGATCACCCACCGGGCCCCGAACCAGAATCCCGCCACGGGCGGATCAGAGGGTGCAGCGTGCGTTGGAGTTGGAGAACGCGTGTGCCGACACGGTCGCCGGCAAGGGTTACCGCTTGCACCAGAACCCGACCAGGCAGGAGATCGCCGAGGCGCGGCGGAACACGGGCGACGGCGGGAAGCCGGACAAGGACCCGGACTACCTGATCGAAGGTCATGTCTTCGACTGCTACTCACCGACTCCAGCGAAAGCCGTACGTGGTGTCTGGACGGAAGTGTCGGGAAAGGTGGCCAGCCAGCAGACCCAACGGATCATGCTCAACCTGCAGGACTGGCGTGGCGACCCCGGCACCCTGCAGAAGCAGTTCGACGACTGGCCCATCCACCACCTCAAAGAACTCACGGCGCTGACCCGCGGCGGTGAGATCATTCAGATCGTCCGACGAGACTGAGAAGGCAGGCAGCGCGTGGGTATCGAGTACCGACTGACGCTGGCGGGCGACATACCGCTGGAAGAAGTGGCCGAGATCGCGGCTCCTGGGAACGTCGAGGAGTCAACTCTGCCCGGATACCCCCGATTACTCGGCGCTGACCTCGGTGCCAAGTCCGGCTACACCGTCAGCGTCTATGCCGGCAGAGACGGTTATTACGACGCCGAGGACGACGACGGCTCCCAGTGGGAATGGGAACCCGACACGTACGTCAACATCGTCTTCCACATGCTCAAGGACGACACGTCCGGCAGGGCAGTCCCCGACATGGTCGCGGCCGTCGACCGGCTGCTCGCCAGCAGGCCGGAGGACGCGGCACTGACACTGAACGGTAACTGGCTGCTACTGACCCGAGTCGCAGGAACCCTTCGAAGGCACCGACCGTCGTGGTGGAACAACTATGGCCTCGACCATCGCCCCGCCTGAGTAGAAGCCCGCGAGTTGGGATGCCAGGCACCATGGGACGTTCCTGCTCCGCAGGACCGTTCAGCTCGTCTCCGCGACGCGCTTGAATCCATCCAGGCAGCCCTCCGGAGGAACCCGGCCATGATTCGTCGATACTCCTCCGCCGGCGCCGTCGTCACGACCAACGACCTGGGCGCTCCTTCGATCCTGCTTCTCGATCAGGTCCGGGGTAACGGCGAACGACAGACCGTAGCCCCGAAGGGCCGTCTCGAGCCGAACGAGGCACCCCTGCAGGCAGCAGTGCGGGAAGTAGCCGAGGAGACCGGTCTGACCGGTACACAGTACGGCGCGTACCTCGGACAGGAGAAGTACGTCTTCACCGACAACGACGGCTCGCCTGCGGCAAAGACCGTCGACTGGTTCCTCTTCACCACCGCGACCACCGCCACAACGCCAGCATGGGACGAGGGCTTCGTTCAAGCTCGTTGGCTTGACGCCCCCGCCGCTCGACGAGCGGCCACCCACGTTGAGTTCCAGCGGATCCTGGACCGCGCCCTCGCCATCATCGCCTGGCGTTCGGCGGGGCCACTCCCATTCAATCGCAGCCTCAGCCAACTCGTTACTCAGGTGGCAACGGAGGCTCAGGCCGCCACCGCTGGGCATCCTGAAGCGGGCGTAGGACTATGCGGGTCGGCCGCCCGCGGCGATTTCATCGACGGCTGGAGCGACGTCGACTTCGTCGCCTGGAACCTCCCTGCGACCTCACGAACAGCAATCAAGATCAACCGAATTGTGGCCGAAGCCTCCAAGCTTCACGGCATACGGGCCTCGCTGCATCTCACCGGCGAACACGCTGGCGCCGTCCGCAGCGTCGGTGCTCTGCACGACATGACGATGCGGGTAGTGCTGAACCGCGTCGGCCTCGACACCGCCGTGATCGCAGGCGCGGGCCCGACGCACACCACAACTCCAGCAGCAACCAATCTTGCTGAGGACATCGCTGCGCTTCACCACATCGCCGTGAGCAGCCTCAGCGCCAGACACGACAGCAGTACCCAGCGCGAGGACGCCGCCCACCACGTTCTGTCCGTGCTCTCATGCGCAGCTCGGCTTCTAGTCATCCAGCGGCAGCCGCAGGCGCCCCTGCGGCTCCCCGAAGTGGCGGAAGCTCTCCGTCACTGGCCGGGCAAGCAACTCACGAACCTGCTGTACGACTACGACGCATTCCGCCGGACCGAGACGCGCACCCTCAACCAGGCGGAACAACTCGCTGCACGTGTACCGGCAGCACTCATCGAAGCCGCCGCCAACCACCTTGAACCCGCCTGGTCCGCGGGAGCAGACGGGCATCTGCCGGCGGACCGGCACAAGCGAAGGACCTGACGGCCACGTGGGGGCGTAGGTTCGCCAACATGTCCGACCTGCCGCTCGCGTCCGCGTTCACGGTCTTCAACGAGCAAGACTCGGGATGCCTGTCCTACGGCGTCGTGGATGCCGGGCGCCGCTGGTTTGTCAAGAAGGCCACCACCGTGCCCGCCCGCGTCGCACTGATCCGGGCCACACGATTCCACGCCGCGGTTCAGCACCCAGCGATCGTCCGCCCCGAGCAGATCCTCAACAGCCCTGACGGGCCAGTGCTGGTCTACCCGTGGCACGACGGGTCAGTACTCAACCACGCCACCACGCACGGCTCGGACCGAGCCGCACTTAACCGGTTCCAACAGCTGCTTCTCCCCGACGTCGAGGCGGCGATCACCACGATCCTCGACGCGCACGAGGCCGTCGCAGCGGCTGGCCACGTCGCGGTCGACCTGTACGACGGCTGCTTCCTCTACGACTTCGACGCTCGACAGATGTGGCTGATCGACCTGGACGAGTACCGGCCCGGCCCCTTCGTGCTCGACACCGACCGCCTGCCCGGATCCCGCCGCTACATGACCCCAGAAGAGTTCGTCCGCGGTGCCATCATCGACCAGCAGACCACCGTGTACACCCTCGGCCGCACCATCTGGCACCTGCTCGACTCCCCCCACGGCTGGCGAGGCACCCCGTCCCAGGCTCGGCTTGCCACCCACGCCACCCACGTGGCACCCGAAGATCGACACCCCGAGGTAGCGCGACTGGTCAACGCGTGGCGAGCCACCCTGGCGGATTGAGAAAGGCCTCTGCCCGCCGACGCCCCGTCACTTGTCGTCCTCGTACGCACCGAGGCATCCCTTGCCTCACCGCCGATTCACGCAGATCAGGGGGCACTCACCAAGCCTGCCCTCGACCGGATCGCTGCAACCATTGAAGCGCGCGGCACTTTACCCAGCGCGTACGCGGATCACCAGACATCCTGCCGCCCCTGGTAGATACCGTTGCGCGGGCAGTCTGCAGCGGGCACGGTTGTCTGATGCAGCGCTGGGATCGGCTCAACGAGCGCCAGGTGAATCTACTGCGTCGGATTGCCAACGGGGACGACCTCAGTACCCCGGAGGGCGTCGCACATCGAACGTCCGCGCGTGCTCTTCAGAACCGCCACTTGGTGGACATCACGCGTAAGGACGGGACGTGGCGGGCGACCGTCACGGACGCAGGCCGTTTCTACCTTCAGCACGGGTACCACCCCGAGGACCCCGCACACGCTGCCAGCCCGTCAACGAGCCGGCGGAAAAGCGGTGCGGCACCCGTCCCCCGACAGCAGTCGGCAGCGGCAAGCACCGACGGCACGACCTCGGCGACCATGGTCCTGGCGCAGCAGCTGGTCGACCAACTGGCACACGGCGACGGGGTAGTACGGATCGAGGAGCCGGATGAGCAGACCCGGGCGCGATACCGGCGTGCCATCCACGCGGCGAAGCAGTACAAGCTTGTTCCGGACGGACACGAGCTTCGACACACTGGCCGGAGCCGCGGTGACATCGTCGTCAGGCTCTACGACAAGGCCATCGGCGCCAGCACCGGGTGGGACGCCTTCCGGATCGCCTCGCAGCACCAGCTCACGGTCGACGAGGAGATCGTCGCTGCCCTGGAGAAGAACCCTGCCGCGCTCGCCGTATCGGCCGACCTGCTGCCTCGGGCGTTGGAGCTCGTCCGCCTGCTCGCCGCGGCGGCCCGCAGCCGCGGGCACCGCCTGGTCGTCAACACCAAGGGTGCGCGGCCCACCCTGTCGCTGCGGTTGGAAAAGTCCCAGCGCGCGGTGAGGATCAGCGAGGAGTACGACAAGGTGCCGCACGTCCTCACCGATGACGAGCAGCGGCGCAAGAGGCGGCAACCATGGACACCGCTGCCCGAGTTCGACCGTGTGCCCAGCGGCCGTCTTGTCCTTGAGGTCAATCGTTCCGGCCACGGCAACTCGGACACCTGGACCGACGACAAGCGCAGCCTGCTTGAGACTCGCGTCCAGAAGATCCTGAAGGACGTAGAGGCCGGGTATCTGGCCGACCAGCGCGAGCACGAGGAGTGGGAGCGTAGTCGCAGGGAACAGGAGGAGCGTCGGGAGCGGCAGAAGGCCGAAGAACGTGCCCAGTGGGAGCAGACCAAGGCGACTGCCACGGTCCGGGCGACTGAGAAGCTTCGCACGGACCGCTTCCGTGCCGCGTTCGACAACTGGGTGGCCGCGGACGCCATCCGGAGCTTCTGCGCTGCGCTCGAAGCCTCCGCCCCAGACGGCGCTGGCGCTGGCCAGAATCTCGATCGCTGGGCGAGTTGGGCGAGGAAGGAAGCTGACCGGCTCGACCCCACGATCAACCCGGCTGCGCTCGCCGAGGTGGACTTCGACATCGAACCGCGTCCCAAAGACCTGGCGCCCTTCATGGGCGAGTGGAGCGCGACCAAGCCGGAGAAGGCGTACCGCTCGGAGGAGACCCGCAACCAGTACGCCGACATCCTCGCCTACGAGAAGACGTGGCACCACGGCATGCGCGGCAATCCACAAGCCTGGCGGTGGCGTTAACCGCGGGTATTACAGAGGACATCCATCGCCCCGTTCGTAGGCCTGCGCTTGGGAACGGGCACCGGGGCAACCATCGAGTCGCCTGGGTGCCGCCGCGTCCAAGTGGAGCCGCGCGAGTTGGGGTGCCAGCCCGACCTGTACGTCTCACCAGCGGAGCTGGGGCGGAACGGGAGTCGGGACCTTGGCAGGCGTGGTCGGCGTGGGCGTACGCGGCAACTTCACCGGTGGAGCGCTCAAGGCCGTCGGTGGATCGTTGACGGCCTTGAGCGCTCGGCGAGATCAGGCGGCGTCTTCGCCGCTATGTTTCGCGTTGCGCCTGCGGCTACGACGGCGAGCAACCATGGTTGCCGCCGCCAGCCCGGCCATGATCAGCGCTGTTGGCAGGTTCTCGACGATGCCGTCCAGCGCCGCGCCGGAAAGCTCGTTGATCATCGGCGTGTCCTCCTTCTACCCTTCCGGACCTGACGAAAATTCTCGCGCCCGGATCAGGCCCGCAGACACGCTGCGTTACGGGAGACGACAACATGGACTGTCCCGGATGGGACTGGTGCGTTCGGCCACCGGTGGGTTACGGCCCGGGGCGCCCCGGTACATTCCGGTACACCGAAAGCCTGAGGAAGCGTTCAATTCGACCACCAAATCGAAGGTCACTACGCTTGATCGCGCCTGCCACCCGGCGGGTGAGCCTTGACCTTCAGGGGTGGCATGGCGGCGCTGAGTCGCCCTCCTGGCGTGACCGGAGGATTGAAGCAGCTCAACCATGAGCTGCACCGCCTCCATGCCCGCGCCGGATGGCCATCGGTCCGCGACATGGCACGTGCCTGCGGCTGCGGTCCGAACGTCGTCAAGAACGTCTTCTCGCTGCCTCAGATCCCCAACTTGCCGCGGCTGCTCAAGATCGTCGAGTTCCTTGCCAAGCTCGACCGGATGGCCGATCCGGACGCGCAGTGCGACCGTTTTGACCGGCTGTGGGAAGCTGCCATGGCGGAGCGGGTGCCGGATCTCTTCCCGTCGTCGAACACTGACAGTGATGACGACGACGGCTTCGGGCCTCCTGCGGCTGGTGCCCGGCCCAGTCCGCCCGGCCCAGTCGGGCCAGCTGGCGGAGGAGTGAGCACACCTCCCACCGCCGGCGAGCCGGCGGCACCATCCTCCAGCGACGGAGCCGCGCGCGACTCCGTTCCGGACGCGCCTCAAGACGAGTGGCGAGCACTTTTCGTTGGCGTCGACAGCTACCTGACGACCGACGCAACACCAGTCGTCCATCGCGACTTGACACCAGCCAGGCAGCTCGCCGACATCTTCTATGATTCCGGGGACGGACCTTCGCCGGCCACTAACGAGCTCCTGCTGAATCCCACTCGAGAGCGCCTTTGGTCGTCGTTCGTCGAGGCAGCGTCCCAGACGCGGGAAACATTGGTCATTTATTACATCGGTCACGGAATACGCGATGCCCGCACGTCCGAGGTGTACCTGACCGCCGCTGACACCACCACCACCGCTGACGGGTTCACGGTCGACGCCATCAGCGTGCGGGATTTCCGGTACCTACTGGCATTGAGTCCAGTTAAGCAGCTTGTCTTGATCGTCGACGTGTGCTTCGACAACAGTTCGGAACGACGAACGATTGTGCTGCCGACTCGACCGTCTCCGGAAGAGCCCTACAACGCTGGTTCGGATTCTTTGCAGCGCAGGACTTTCGTCTTGGCCAATAGTGCCGAAGAGGGTCCGAATCTATCCGCGTTCTCGTCCGGGCTCGTTCAGGTGTTGGCAGCAACTGGCAGCGGCAAGAGCATGGCATTCCTTCATGCTCAGTTGGCCGCGCGCGCCGAGACGCAGCATTGGCGCGCGCTACGAAGGGCTAACCTGAACGACGGCGACCAGATTCGACTGGACGGTCTGTTGCGCGACCCAGGACCGACCCGGCATTCCTTTTGGCAAGTCGATGACCGGCTGGAGTTGACCCATATGGCTGCTCCACCGGTTGCTGCGTCGGCTAACGATCTAGCTGTAGTCAATCAAACCGGTCAGGGGATTTTCGTAGCCAGCGAAGGTGCTCACCGAACCATCCGTCTGTGGAACCCGCGCGACAATAGCTCCACGCCCGACTCAGGCGCCGCCTCGGAAGTGCCGACCCACCGTGTCGAAGCCCTAACACTGGCTGCAGTCGCCGACGGTCGTATTGTGATGCTCGCAACCGGCAGCGATGGCACACTCGAATGGTGGAGCTGGGGTCCGGGCAACCGGATTGTCGCCATGCCGCCTGCCAACACCTCGCCGGTTACAGCGATTGCCGCAGCCGTGCTACCTGACAGACGCGCCGTCCTTTGCGCGATCAGCGACAGTAAGACCATTCTTAGCTGGGCCCTGCATGAAGGAGCGAGCCAGCACCCAGGCCGGCTGCAGTTAGACGACCACGTTAGCTCTATGGCAGTAGTGTTCACGCAAGAGGAGCGAGCATCGGTAATCATCGGCCACTCGAGGGGCAGGCTCGTCGTACGAGACCTTGAGAGCGGTCAGTTGTTGGCGGTCTTGGACACCGGGCAGCGAGGAGCCGTCAAGGCGATCGCTGCTGCCTTGACGCCTGACGGTCGAACCATGGTGGCGACGGCTGATGAAACCGGCACCGTGCGGTTCTGGGATCTCGAAAATCATGCAGCGATCGGCGAGCCGATCCGGCATGCTAGCGACAAGGTGATCCTTACCGCAATATCGGATGCGGGCGGCGTGCTATTCGCCGTCGACACGCGGTAGGCGAGTAAGGTCGCGCGGCGCAACCCCGCTTTGGGTTCCGTCGCTCATTTTACTTTCGTTAGCTGGACGTCCTGAGTGAGGCGAGAAGCTGGTTCGCTTGGGCCAGCAACTGGTCGTACGTCATCACGCTAATGCTGTGCAGCCGTGCGTTAAGTCCGTGCAACGCCCGCAGCTTCTGCTCTTCCCAGTCATTGGAGCGATCCAAGACGATGATCGCCCGCGGATGATAGGCCACGATTCCCGGGTGATCTCGAAGACCCTTCGACGCTCCTTCATGGAGCGCATCAAGGTAGCGGTGGCACTGCCCGATCGCCTTAGACGCATCACTGGACCAGTGGTAAGACTTGTGACCCTTGTCGTAATGTATAGCGCTCATGTCTGGCCGCTTTAGCTCCAAGATGTCGCGCAGTCCGTTGCTCGTCAGCGCAAGCAGTCCGTCGACAGAGTCGCCGAGTGCGATCTCTCGAACGTCGTCGCGCATCGCATATATATTTCCGAACGCCCAACTGTGCTTCTCGCACCACTCTTGGTAGAACTGCTCCTTGACGGTGCCACCGTTCAACGCCTTTTCAAGCTCAGCGGCAGAAGCTTCCAACTCAGCGAGGCGAACCGAGTTTTGCAGGTTACTGAGAATTTGGCGACCCTCCGGCCCAGATGCGATAGCGCGGAGCGCCTCCCGGTTGGTCGCGAGGGACGCAACCGTCTCCCCTACGAGGGCGGCCAACTGATCGTCGTCACCGATCCGGCGGTCAAGCGGAACGACGAGGTAGTCGCCGTCGACGCTCTCCTGGATCAGGGCTAAACCATCTTCTATCGTCTGCGCCAAGCGAGTCGCCTCGTCATGAGTTAGCGTAAATTCCGCCGGGAAGCCTACGCGAAAGTTTCCCTTGACGTTCTTCCAGTACTTCACTTTGACCGATAACTGCGAGCCGACGCTTCGAGTGACGTACTGCAGAACCACCTCGAAGTACGTGTCTCGACCAGCCCTGATCACGATGGGTTTCGAAAAGGAGACTTCCTTGCGTCTTGACGTGCGACGCGAAACCAAACGGGCGTTCTGGGTCATGGCTTGATCCTTTGGCGCTATTACGCGAGGGCTAGCGGAGGCTTACCACTTTCGTCATCCATTCCCCTCGACGTCAACCCTCAAGGCCGGGTTTGGCGCGTATGACCTGGTCAAATGCCCGTTCGCAGGATGCGCTGCTAGCCGAAGGGGCATGTTTTTGTGTGCAGACTCTAGTACATATTTCCGGGATGAAATAGTACCCACCAATCCTAGCCGCGCGACCAATTTGACTTCCGGATCATGGCGATGCCAGTCATCAGTAGATTCGTGCCGTGGCGCTTGGCACCCATGGCCGATGGCCAGTTGCCGGTCGTATACCGAACCGTACCTCGCCGGACGGATGGAGCGTGGGCAGCAGTGCTTTGGCGGGAGCGAGGGCTGCGGTCCTACCTGCCGGTCGCCTCTGCTGCCTATCAGGCCCGGTCACCGTCAATCCTGATTCGATGAGCACTACGCTTGAAGAGGGACGCTGCAGGAAACTGATTGCCGAACACCAGGGGCGTTCGATCGGCAAGCCGACAGACGCGGCCCGATGCCTACTGTCTTCTGTAGTTTGGTCAGCACCGCTCATGCAGGAGGATGGATGTCCCTCGTCCGCGTTCGGATTGACTTCACACCGCTTGCCGACGACGACGAGTTCGTTCTCGGCGAACTGACCGACGATCTGGCGGACGACCTCCGCGAGATCGGCGAGGTGGAGCGCGTCGAACGCCCGGTTGTCGACCCGAATGCCAAAGGCGTCGCAGAGTTGGCGGTCGGCGTGGTGACCGTACTGGTGGGCATGGACCCCGGCTACGTGCAGGCGTTGGTCGACGTGGTTCTGGCCTTCCTCCGACGCCACGACGGGCGACGGGTGCACCTGCGGGTCGGTGACATCGAACTGACGATCGACCGGCCCACTCACGGTCAGACCGATGAACTGATCAGCACGGTACGGGCCGCGATCGAGCGGACCCGCCTCTGATGGGACGGCATGCCCTGCTGCTTGGCACGGCCACGTACCACGTCGACCGTGAACTCGCGCCTCTTCCGTCGGTATATCACGACGTAGCACAGCTCAAGACGCTGCTCGACGGTGCCGGCGAGTTCGACACCGTTCGCGCCGAACTGGACCTGCCGGCGGAACACCTGCGCCAGGTCGTAGAGGAATTCTACGGCGCACGCCGCGGGGACGACCTGGCACTGCTCTACTACTCAGGCCACGGAGTGCTGCACGGCGACGGGCAGTCGCTGTTCCTCGCCGCGACGGACACGGTCAGTGGCAGTTTGCACGCATCCGCGCTGGACACCGACGGCACCCTGCGTCATCTGCTCAACGACACCAAGGCCCGCCAGAAGGTGGTCCTCCTCGACTGCTGCTTCTCCGGCGCGTTCACGACACGGAACCGATTCCGAGGTGGGGTGCGTGAAGAGCCGCGCCGCCTCAAGCGTCAACGCGGCACCTTCATCCTGACGTCCAGCACCCACATGAAGGCGTCGAAGGCCCAGGGACCGGATCGCCCGTCGGTCTTCACCGAGGTGCTTCTCGAGGGTCTGCGCGGCGCGGCCGAAGGGCCGTCCGACGACGGTTGGATCACCAGCAACGACCTCTCCCGATACACCCTGACCGAGATGGCGCGGCGTCGCCAGCACACACCGGTCGAGTCGAGTGAGGGCGTCACCGAGCCGATCAAACTGGCGACGGCGCCAGGATCCGCCGCCGCGGCGAGACAGGTCACGGCCGTCACGTCGAGCCCTGCGGACGAGGCGCCATTCGACGCGGACCAGTGGCGCCGCCTCGTGACCTACTACATCAACTGTATGCAGCGGTCGACGGTGCTGCAGTCGCTCATCGATCCTCGCGAGACCCGGTCCTATGTCGCCGCGCCACCAGGGTCTGAGGCGGTCTTCACCTCGGAGACGCCCGTCAAGCTGAGTGGTTCGGCAGCCGAGCTCGCCGTCAGGGCCCGTGATGGCGGAAGGGAGCTGCAATACGGGTATCCCGTCGTCGCCGTTCGACCAGCCCGGCAGAAGCCAGTGCGGCTTGCCCCACTGCTGGTCTGTGACGTCACCGTCGGCGTGGACGACGTTCTGCACGCCTCCTTCCCGCCCCGCCCCAGTGCCGCGCTCGTCGACCTGTTCCAGCTCTCCGAGGTGGAGAGCGACGAACTGCTGCAACGGGTCGAACAGGCGTTCGCGCCGGGTGATCCCACCTCTCTCACCGCCACCGTAGAGGTGCTGGTGAAGACGTTCGGGCTGAACCCGGTGACGGAGCTGGACCCGAAGATGCTGGCAGGCACTATCCGGCCGGGACCGGTGAACGGGGTGCAGAACGCCGCGATTCTGTACAGCGTCGACGCAGCCGAGTCGCCGCAGCGGCAGCTTGTCGACGACCTACGCGGCATGATCAAGAATCCTCGGCTCATCGACCAGACGGCACTGAGCGCTCTGGCGCGCCGACCGGACGAGGCGACCGCGACGCCGGTCGTGACGGTGGCGATGAGCGCGACGAACGAGGCCCAGGAAGAGATCATCCAGGCGGCGATGTCCCAGCCGTTGACGGTCGCCCAGGGGCCGCCGGGTACCGGCAAGAGTCAGCTCGTCACCGCCCTGCTCGCCACCGCCACCGCAGCCGGCCAGAGCGTGCTGATCGGCTCCACGAGCAACCAGGCCGTCGACTCGGTGCTTGAGAAGGTGACTGACCTGATCGGCCCGGGCCTGCTGCTACGTACCGGCAACAAGGAACACCGTTCGCAGGAGCCTACGCACGTCGCCGACATCCTGGCCGCGTACCCGCCGACGGACCGGCCCGCCACACCGGACGATCGGACCCCACTGCATGAGTTGAGACTCCTCGCTGACGAGATCGCCGGCCTCCGTGCCGAGTTGGACGAGCGGCGGCTGCTCGAACGCGACCTCACGGACCTCGCCGTCGAGCGTGACACTGACTCAGACGTCGGTGGGGCCGTGTTGCCGAGCGACAACACCGCGCTGGAGCATCTTGTCCAGCTGACCGATCGAGCGCTCGCCAGCAGGTGGTTCGGCTGGTGGTACCGGTGGCGGCTGCGGTCGTACCAGCTCGTCGACCGGAACGCCATCGAGGCGCTCGCCGAGCGGGCGGTGATCGAGCTGCGCTGGCGAGAGCGCCAGCAGCGCCTTGCCAAGCTACCCGACGCCGACGGTTCCTGGCGGCGACTGGTCGACCTGATCAGCACCGAGCGACCCGCTCTCAGCATCGACCTGTTGCGGGCCCAAATCGCTCGGCGGATAGCTGCGGGCACACGCCTGCTCGAAGATCGAGCCGATGAGATGTCCAGGCCGCAGCCGGACAGCTGGGCCTACTTTCCGGAACTGCTGCGGGTGCTGCCGGGCTGGGCGGTAACCGCCCTCTCCGCCCGGCGCCTGAAGAGAAGCCCCGCCATGTACGACCTCGTGGTAATCGACGAGGCGGCGCAGTGCACCATCCCGGCAATCCTGCCCATGCTCTATCGGGCGAAGCGCGCCCTGCTCATCGGGGACCCGCGTCAGCTCGCACCCGTCGTGGACCTGCCCGAACCCGACGACGTCACCGAGCGGGCCCGCGCCGGTCTGAGCACCGGCTGGCTCAACAACCGGCGGCTCACCTACACCGCCCATTCCGCGTACGACGCTTTCGCCGCCGCAGCGGGCACCGCACTTCTCCTCGATGAGCACTACCGATGCCACCCGGACATCATCGAGGTACCCAACCAGGAGGTCTACCAGGGTCGGCTCACCGTACTGACCGACCCGGCCCGACTGGCCGCTGCGGCCGACCCTGCCGTGGGCTGGCGCGACGTGCCAGGAGCGTTCAGCCCCGGAGTAACCGGATCCGGGTTCAACGAGGCCGAGATCGACGCGGTCGTCGCCGAGGTGACGGCCTTGCGCAGCGCGTACCCCGATGTCTCGATCGGGGTCGTCACGCCGCTGGCGGCGCATCAACGTCGTCTGGCCGCAGCCCTTCGCAGCGCCGGCCTCACCGACAACCTGCTCTGCGCCACGATCCACAAATTCCAGGGCAGCGAACGAGACATCATGGTCGTCTCGCCGGTGGGGGCGCATGGCATCCCGGACCGCACCCGCGGCTGGCTGGTACACCAGACCAACCTGTGGAACGTCGCCATCACCAGGGCGCGGTCCCATCTCGTCGTGATCGGTGACCGCTCGTGGTGGTCGGGTCAACGCGGACTGTTGACCGCCCTGGCGTCGATCCGTGAGGTCGCCGACGCTCCGCTGGACTCCGCGACCGGGGCAGCGGACCGATTGCATCGTGCCCTTCGCGGCGCTGGCCTCACCGTGCGGCGCGACGTCGCCGTCGCCGGGCGCGCTGTCGATCTGATGGTGCGACGCGACGATGTCGAGCTGGCTGTCGCCGTCGACGATCCAGCGGGTGATCCGGCCGGCCGGGAGCTGCGTAAGGTGCTCGCCCAACTCGACATCATCGGTAGCGCAACGCCTGTCCACCGGGTGCCCGCCTGGCGCTGCCTGGCCGAGCCGGAGCAGGTGGCGGCAGAGTTGCTCAGCGACCTGAGCAGGCAACAGCAGCCGCAAAACGGCGGGTAGGCCAGAGCCGTACCGCAGCTCGCGATGGCAGGTATCGCGGAATCCCCGGTTCGCGTTGCAATCGGCTCCAGCAGCAATTGGTGCAGCTGGGACGCCAGCTGGGTGTAGTCCTGGCCTGCGTGAGGCAGTCGAGCGGGAACGCCGGCAGCGGTCCAGTAGGGATGGTTCGTCGGTGGGGCGGTCGGTAAGGAAGGCAGGACGTGCGGCCCGTCCACCCTCGCGTGGACGGGCCGCAAAAACCGTTGATGCCGCTACCCGGACAATAGGCGGATGGCGGCGTCCGCTACCTGAGCCGCGGCATCGACCTGGTTCTCCGGCCGCTTTGTGAACCGGACGAGTTCCACTTGGTTAATCAGCTCGTTGAACTCGCGTGGCAGCTGCCTGCCCTCGTACGGCGCTGCGTGTATGGCCATCTCGAAGGCCAGGTAGAAGCCGTCGAGGTCCAACTCTCCGCCGCGGAGCGAGTCCCGCAGCTCAACCAGCCGGCGCACGGTCCGCTCGTCTCTCAATGCGTAATCACAGTCACCACTCGACCCTCCGGACTGACGATGACTTGCAGCGTACCGAGCACGTGGGACAGGTTCCCGTTGTCCTGGGGCACACCCGGCGAGTTACGGATGACGTACTCGACCCAGTTCGGCGAGACACCGCGGCCATAGTCGTAGCTTCCGCCTGTCTGCCGCAGCTGCGGCATACCTCCGACGCTTCCACCCTCGTCCGGACCCGGCCGGGCGTTGAACCGCAGCCAGCTCGGTTGCATCCGGTCCACCGCGTGCCGGCTGTACAGCCGACCACCGATCAGGGCGTACTCCTGCCCGTTGGCGGCCGTCATCTTGGTGTAGTTGTTCCAGCTAGTCCAGGGCAAGTTCGGCGTGCCGGCAGTCCCGCCCGGTGGCGGGCAGGGGAACGCCTGGGCGCCCGACCGCCCGGCGAGGGCGCTGGCGGTGCCGCCCGCCCCGGCGAAGGCCGCGCCCCACATGAAGTCCTGCGCGGCATCGCCGTACCCGTAGGGCTGACCGGTCCAGGCCGCCACGCCTGAGCCGTACAGTGCACTGCCGGTGCCGCCGACGAGGGCGGTGGTGCCGACCTCGCCGGCGGTCACCCCGCCGTACAGGCCGGCACCGGCTCCTCCGGCCATGCCCATGGTGGCGCCGGTGAGCGCGCCGGCGGCCGCGCCGACGGCCACCTTCTTGATGCAGGTGTTTCGGTCGTCGCCGCTGAGCCAGCAGTCCACTCCGCCAGCCGCCGCGCCGACGACGGCGCCGATGATGGCGGTGCAGACGATGGCGCATTGCCCGGTCGGATCGGTCAGCACCGTCGGCCGGTTGTTGCCGTAGTGGTAGGTCTGGACGAAGGGCGACCCGTCCGCCGCTGGCACCGGGTCCGGAGCGGTGAACCGGCCACTCGCGGCGTCGTAGTCGCGGGCCCGCACGTCGTACAGGCCGATCTTGTCATCCAGGTACTGCCCGTGGAACCGCAACGGGTTTGCCGCGTAGCCGCCGGTGCTGGTCACCATTTCACCGAATGGGTCGAAAGAGGCGCTGCCGGTGAGCGTGGTGGCGTTGGCGAGATCCGTCAGCGAACCCTGGTAGTCGTCCAGCAGCCAGCTCGGGTTGGCCCCCACGGTGTCAGCCAGCGCGGTGCCGAGTTGGCCCTGCGGCTCATCCCACCACCGGTGGGTCACCGTGCCGGCGCCGTTGTTCTCCTCCACCCGCGTGGGCAGGCCGAGGGTGTCCCAGGTCCAGGTGGCGTCGGTGGCGGAGTTGACCGTGCGTCGGATGCGGTTGCCGTCCTCGTCGTATTCGTAATCGACAAGGGCCCCGCTGGGAAGCCGGGCCTGACGCAGGTTCGCGTCGAGTCCATAGGTGTAGCTGGTGGTGCCGGCTGGTCCGGTCTCGCTGCCTAGGGTGCCGTTGGCGGTGTACGCCACTGTGGTGGCGGCCCCGTTCACCGTCCGGCCGGTCGGCCGGTCGTCGGCGTCGTAGGTGTAAGTGCTGGTGCCGGCGCCGCCGGTGTTGGCGGTGACCTTGCTGGTCCGGTTGCCGTTCAGGTCGTACCCGTAGGTGGTCTTCGGGTCGGTGGCGGCGCAGTTGGTCCCGCTCGCCGGGCGACACACCCCCGTCACCTGGTCGGCGGCGTCGTACGAATAGACGGCCCGGGTCGTGGTCGTGCCCCGCGTCGTGGTGACCGAGCCCGGGGCGCCGGTGGCGGTACGGATGACGTCCTGGGCGACCAGGGTGGTGCTGCCGCTGGTGTGCGCCACCCTGGTTAGCGATCCGGCCCGGTCGTACGTGTAGCTGCTGCTCGGGCCACCCTGTCGGGTGACGCTGGTGCGGTTGCCGGCGGCGTCGTAGCCGTAGCCGACCTGCCGGTTGGTGGCGCCGCTGGTCAGCGTGGTGCTAGCGAGCCGGGAGTCGGCCTGCCAGGCGTAGTTCTGCACCCGCCCGTCGGGCAGGGTCCGCCGGGTGAGTTGCCCGTCCTTGTTCCAGGCGTAGCCGAAGGTCCGCCCGCCCCGGGTGACGCTGGTGATTCGCCCAGCGGTGTCGTAGCCGTAGGCGGCGGTGCTGGTGCCGTTGCTCGCCGTTGTGGTTTGGCCGGCCCTGTCGTACGTGTATGCGAGGTCGGGTGTGCTGTCGCTGTAGTCCACCCCGGTGGTGCGACCCGCGTTGTCATACGCATAACTGATGGATCCGACGGGCAGCGTGACGGTGGCGACGCTGCTGTCGGGCCGGTACGTGTATCCGGTGGTCCCGCCGGTCGGGGTGGTGGCGGTGGTGACTCGATCGGCCGCGTCGTAGCTGTAGCCGTAGCCCTTTCCGAGCGGCGTGGTGACGGTCCTCAGGTTGCCGACCGTGTCGTAGGCGAATCGGGTGGTGGCGCCGGTGGGAGTCACGACCGAGGTGATCCGGCCACTGGCGTCGTAGGTGTAGGTGGTACCCCGGCCGTTCGGGTCGACGCTCTTGCTGAGGCGGTTGTCCGCGTCGTACTCGGAGGCCACCGACCGGCCCAGCGGGTCGGTGAGTTTGGTGCGGTTGCCCGCCGCGTCGTACTCCGCCTTCGTGGTGAAGTCGGCGGGCGTCGCGCCACTGGCGTTCCCTCTGGGCTCGACGGTCGAGGTGAGTAGGCCGTCAGCGTCGTACCCCCAGGTCGTCCTGTCGCCGAGCGGGCTGGTCTGCTGGGTACGCAGGCCGTCGGCGTCATAGCCGTAGGTGGTGGTGTGGGTCAGCGGGTCGGTGACGCCGGTCAGCCAGCCGCGGGCGTCGAACTGCCGGGTGGTGACGGCGCCGGTCGGGTCGGTAACCGTTGTCTGGTTGCTGGCCTTGTCGTAGCTGTACCGCGTGATGCGGCCCAGCGGATCGGTGACCGTGGTCGGCCGGTTGTTCGCGTCGAAGGCCGTCTGCGTCAGCGCTCCGGTCTGGTCGGTGATTGAGGTCTGGTTTCCGGCCGCGTCGTAGCCGTAGCTGATGGTGTCGGTCGCGGGATCACCGCCGGAGGCGTTGCCCCGCAGGCCGACCGTCGAGGTCAGCCGGCCTGCGGCGTCGTAGCCGTAGGTGGTCTTGCCGCCCACGGCGTCGGTCACCGAGGTGACGTTTCCAGCCGGGTCGTAGCCGGTGGTCCTGGTGTGCCCTGCGGGGTCGGTCACCGCGGTTAACCGGTTGGCCGCGTCATAGGTGTAACGGGTGACGGCGGTGGCCGGGTCGGTGACGCTGGTCCGGTTGCCGTTGGCGTCGTAGCCGTAAGTGGTCACCCGACTGGATGGGTCGGTGATGGTCACCACGTTGCCGGCCGCGTCGTAGGTGTACCGGGTGGTGTATCTGGCGGGGTCCGCGCCCGTGACGTTGCCCCTCGGATCGGTGCGGGTGAGCATCCGACCAGTGGAGTCGTAGGTGTTGGTGGTCTTGCCGCCCCCGGGACTGATAACGGACGTTTGGTTGCCTGCCGTGTCGTAGCCGTAACGGGTGATCCGGCCGGCCGGACTGGTGACCGTGGCCACGTCGCCGGCCGCCGTGTAGGTGTAGCTGGTCTTACCGGCGAGCGGGTCGGTTTCGGTGGCCAGCCGCTGCGCGGCGTCGTAGGTGAAGGTGCTCTGCTTGCCCCGGCCGTCGGTGTACGAGGTGACGTTGTTGGCGGAGTCGTAGGTCCACGTCTCGGTAATGCCCACCGACGCCGGCGCGGCTCGGGTCAGCATGTTGCCCCGGGCGTCGTAGGTCATCGTGGTGACGTTGCCGTTTGGGTCGGTGATAGCCAGCGGCCGCAGGATCGGGCTCTCGAAGTCGTACCGGTAGCTGGTGACCTTGCCGTACGGATCGATCTCCTTGATTCGGACGCTGCCTGCGTAGACGTCGGTCCAGATGCCTCCCTTGGCGTCCGGGAAGTGTGACTCCGAGGCGTCCCACACCGGTTTGATGACGGTACCGCTGGCGTCGGTCTGCTCGATGACCCGGCCGGACGAGTCGTACTTGCTCTGCATCACCAACTTGCCCCTGGGATCGGTGATGCTGGTCATCCGGGAGGAGGAGTCGTACGTGTAGGCCGTGGTGCCGCCATTGACGTCACGGACGCCGGTCAGCTTGCCTGCGGTGTAGGTGTAGCCGATCCACCGCCCGTCCGGCAGCGTGATCTTCGTGAGCAGGTTCGTGGTGGTGTCATGGGTGAAGGACGTGTTGCGACCGGCCCCGTCGGTGATGGTGACCAGCTTGCTGTTGACATACGTGAAGGTCAGCCCCTTACCGGACCGATCCTTCCAGGACGTGAGCCAGCCCGCCCCGTCGAAGGTCAGCTTCTGCTGGTCGGCAGTGGTCATCGTGTAGCCGGCCGTGGGCGTGCCGGCCAGGGTGACGCGGGCGCCCATTGAGTAGGTCGACCACACTCCGTTTCCCTCGTCCTCGAAGTAGACGACCGAGCCATCCTCGGACTTGTAGGTCGCCCAGCCGGTGGAGAAGGACAACCAACCTGGGTACGACAGAGTCCACCGTGGCCCGATGAGGTACTGGATGGTGTTGCTCGACGCGTACGTTCGGGTGATCCGCAGGTCGACCCCGGGCGCCGGTACCACCGCGTCGGTGAAAACCTCGGTCAGCGCCCCGGTGGCCGTGTTGACCGGATCCCCGCGGAAATTCTGAAAGGCAGGTCGGCCGCTGGTGCCGTCGCACCAACATCCCTTCGTCTCGGCACCGGCCAGCAGCGGACCCTCGCCCCGAGCCGCCCAGGTGGGCGTCGTGGCCTCGGCGCTCCAGCCGGTGCCGCAGGTCCAGTCGTTGGTCGAGACGTTCCCTGGGCTCGTGCTCCGGGAGACTGCGATCTTCGCGTAGTAGCGCTCGCCGGCCTGCGGCCCCCAGTCGGGATCGGTGCCGTCGCCGTCGAACCGCCAACTCCGATGGGCGTAACCGTCCGGCCCGCTCCTGCAGCTCTCGTACATGACGAAGCCGTCCGCGGCCCGGTACAAAGTCAGGTGGACAGCGGCGATGTCGGGCTCGTTGTCCCAGGCGACGCCCCACCAGGCTCCGTAGATGACTATTGGAAAGCTGCCCTGCCAGGTGAAGTTGGTGGGTGCTGTGGGTATCGCGGCCAGTGTGGCTGGCGGGGTGGAGCGCCTCTGCCCAGGCGGGAGCGCGTCGGCCGGCGGGGCATCGAACGTGATGTAACCACCGCGCACCTTCTGCCGCTGTCCGGACACCTTGCGTAGGTTGGCGGAGCGGCCCTCGGTGATGCGGTTCCCTTCCGCACTGTCGGCGTTGAGCTGGCGATCCTTCGCCCGCAGTTCGTTCACCTGCGCCCGCCGCTCGGCCAGGGTCATCGGATTGGGTGGCGGCGAGACCTGCCGAACCGACGAACTCGGTGTCGCCCACTTCTGATGTGGCATCGCCTGGGCCGGTGGAACTGCGGCGATCTGTGCTGCGAGTAGGGTCGCGCTGACGAAAGCGGACAGGCGGAATCGCATTGAGTGCTGCATGTAGCGTCCCCCGTTTTGGACAGCCACGTCCCCGATGAATGCGGCTGCCGGCGACGGCAGCATCGAGTCACTTCGATTAGAAGAATGGCGATCAAGGGTGTTCGTGTGCTATGCGCTCGGGGAGGCTCAAAACTCCGGCCAGCCATCCGCTCTGCCGCAGACAACTCCGTCGGGTGATCGCCGCCGAATGACACAGCCTGCGGATACCTCCCGACTGCGCGGGCCGCCACCAATGCTGCAACATGTCGAAGGTGTTACGAAATCGAACGCAACCAGATCGCCGGCCTCAACATCAACGCAGAATTACATGATCCAAACAGGCATCCAGACCACAATCGCAGCATCATGGCGGAGATTGCGTAGCAGGGATAAGTAAGGGCACGACCTGACTTAGGTAGGCGGTCGTGGATATTCGGTCAAACGGCCGGGATGATAAGGGTGTCAACCCGGCAGGGTGACCGCACAGGACGATGCGCGGTTTTCCTCCCGCCCATGCGGGGTGCGGCGCTGACATCGCCGCGCCGAAGCCGACAACTGACTGTCATGTAAGGCGCACCCGCCCGCGGCTGCGCGTCCGGGGCGTTGGGGTGCTGGGCATGATGAGCCGACCAGGCAGACTAGGGAGCTGACGCAGGCGCTTGCGGCCTGCCATCAGGGACCACCGATGCCGGACCCCATCGGCTCGTGGGTGCTCTACGGGCGCTCGGACGACGCCCCACCAGGCGGATTCACCGCGCCATCCACGGATACGAGCCCTCGTCAGACACCCCACCGCAACATCACGACACGCAGGTTGGGCGCGGACCAGCGCGGATACGGCCGGACGACACACGCGGAGTCCGGACCGTCAACACCGCGCGACGCTTAGCACTAATTTGTCCACTCCTGGCCACTTTTAATCCATAGGTTCAGGGTTCGAGTCCCTGGCGGCCCACTTTTCCGCAGGTCAGCGGCTTTGGCCGGGCCGCCGGTGGTGTCATCCGGGCCGGTACAGCAGCCACGTACAGCAGTGGCCGGCGACGCACGCGCATACAACCTACTTGAGGTACAGTTTTCTGTACTTTCCATGGAGGTGGTCATGCGAACCGTGAACTTCACCCAACTACGGCAGAACCTGGCCGCTGAACTCGACAGCGTCATCAACGACGCGGAGGAAGTGGTGGTGACCCGATCCGGCCACGAGCCCGTGGTGATCGTGCCACTTGCCGAGTACGAGTCGATGAAGGAGACCGAGTACCTCCTACGCAGCCCAAGCAACGCCGCCGCGCTGCGCCGCTCGATGGCGGAGCTTGACAAGGATGATGCGGCCGAGCGGGATCTGATCGACCCCGCCACCGTCCGGGATGTCGCATGAGGCTGGTCTTCACCGCGACGGCGTGGAACCAGTACCTCAGCCACACGGACCGAAAGCTGGTCAAGCGCATCAACGATCTCATCGCGGACGTCATGCGCAACGGATACGAGGGCATCGGCAAGCCGGAGCCCCTTCGGGGTGAGCTGTCCGGCTTCTGGTCCCGCCGGATCGATCGCGAACACCGACTGGTGTATCGGATCACCAAGGACGACGTCGAGATCATCGCCTGCCGATACCACTACGGCGACCGGTAGCGGACTGGACTGGAACCGACAGCGCGGCGGTCATCGGTCGGGCGTCTGGCCAAGTCGCTTGAGCGGTGAGGAGCCATCCCCCCGCCCACCGTCGACCCGGGCGAGCCGAGCAGTTCACCGCCCGACCCGCTAGCGTCCGACCCCGCGTCAAGGCCGTCTTGACGTGGCGGGCCGGCGGCGGCCGGCAACCCAAGAGGGCGGGTCGACGGCGAACGGGATGGCCAGGCGTCCCGTCGGGGCGTTTGTATCGCTGCCGGTCACGCCTGCACTTCCGCAACCAGCAGCTCGTACGTCTCTTCGTCGAAGGCGACCAGGCGGACGTGCTCGACATCTGTAGGAGTTGCTCTGATGGTCGAGATCGCGATCTTCGCTGCTTGCGCAGGCGGGAAGCCGTATACGCCAGTGGCGATAGCTGGGATGGCAACGCTGCGGGCTCCGACCTCGTCGGCAACCTCAAGGCTGCGCCGATAGCACGATGTCAGGATGTCAGCCTCACCGTAGCTACCGCCTTCCCAGACGGGGCCGACGGTGTGAATGACATGGCGTACTGGTGGGTTCAGGCCGAACGCGGGTGTGGCGACTGCATCGCCGTCATCACAGGGTGCGAGCGCTGCACCCGCCTGGGCGAGTCGCGGTCCTGCCGCACGATGAATCGCCCCATCTACACCGCCGCCACCTAACAGTGACTCATTGGCGGCGGTAACGATGGCGTCGACGTCCTCGCTAGTGATATCACCGAGCACAACTTCAATCACGGGCATACCTAGATGATGTCACCACGGCAGTACGAGTCGGCTGGCCTGCATCGGCGACCGTTTGGTGACGATCTGAGTGACGACGTCTACGGACATGGCCGGATGTTGAGAGACTTTGGTGGACGACTTCCGCAGATCGCGCCGTGCATGCTGCCGGTCCGCTGAGCCACCTTCGTTGCAGATCAACGCGATTGCCAAGCTGAGGTTAGGCCCCTGAGCTTCCCCCGGAAGCTCGGAGGACGATCTGCATAGCGGCTTGTGCGGGAGTCAGGTGCGTGGTGTCGACGACATCGGCCTCGGCATGCAGCCACGTGCGGGCCGCCTCGGCGTAGGGCTCGAGGTACTTGAGACGGAACGGCGACGGAACGGGGTGTTCTTCCTCGATACGCCCGCGAAGAGTGTCTTGATCAGCGTGGAGGACGAAGTGCCTTACCGGGATGGCGTGTTGGGCGAGGCCCGTACTGATTTCGCGCCAGTACTGCTCGACCAGGACAGTCATGGGTATTACCAAAGTGCCGCCGGTGTAGTCGAGCACGCGGCGGGCGGTCTCGACGACGAGTTGCCGCCACGGCTGCCAGTGCTGGAAGTTGTCCGTCTCGGGCAGCCCCGGCGTGATGTCCATGAGCGTCTCGCCGACCTTCTCGGCGTCGAATACCCGTGAATCCGGGATCAGTTGCTGCACGAGCGAGCTGGTCGTCGTCTTGCCCGCACCGTGGGTGCCGTTGAGCCATACGATCACGGGACACATTAACGCGCCTGAGCAACCGGACGATTGCACAGGACTTGTAAGCGAGCGTCAGGCAGCAAGGAAGCAGCGCTAGCGCCGGTGCTGGTCGGCCTCGAATGGCAAGCGACGAGGGCCGGCACCTGCTCGCTGACGCGCGCCGCCACCAGTTGGCAGCGGTCGACAGCGCGAGTCGCATCCCCCAACGGGGGTCGCTGACGGCTGCGGCAAGGGTCAGCGACCAACGCGGATGCGGACGGCGGCATACACCTCGCGTGAGCCGTCGGACCGAAAGATCACGATGACCGGGATGCCCTCACCGATCTCCAGCTCGCGCCGTTCGGCGGGGGTGGGCATCCGAGCGGTGGCGGTGTCGCCCTTGAGGAGGGACACCGTTTCGGTCGGCTCGTCGGCGCGGACGAACGTTCCGCGCGGTGGTTCCACGATCACGAGCCCTTCCGACCGGAGTAGCGCTACCGCCTGTCGGACGCTCGTGCGGCTCAGCCCGTACTCCTGAGCCAACCGCAGCTCGCTGGGAAGCGAGGCCCCGGGCGCGAGGTCGCCAGACGCGATCCGGTCTCGCAGGAGGTCTGCGAGCTGCCGGAACACGGCGCGATCCGCGCTGGGGTCGATCACGAATGTGACGCTACGTGTCCAACAGTTCTACATCTTATTGTATCTACAGTCCTACGTCTTTACGGTGATATGAGCTGGGACAACAGCCGGCGACCGGCTCCACCTGCCCGTGAGATCGAAGAACGCCCGAGGGGAGACCTGGTGCCTGCCTCGCGTGTCGTACGAGGAGTACTTAGTGGCCGTCGCGCTAACCCTGGCAAGGCGGCACCGGCCGGTCTGGTCATGGCAGCGATGGCGGAAGGTCTGCCGATGCGGGAGCGAGTTGCCCTGCCATACGAGGCATCGAATCCCGATCAACCGGGGTCACTGGCCCTCAGAGGGCGGCCGGCTATCCGCTTCGTCATCGGAGCCGCTGGCCGAGCGGGGGGAGCCGAAGTGACGAACCACCTCCCGATCACGCCGGCCTGGACCTGCGGCGGCTGTGGTGCCGACTGGCCCTGTCACACCCGCCAACTACACCACCGGTTCGTCGGCTGGACCCGATGAGCATCCTGCGACCCGGCGACGAGAAGTTCCACTACAGCGACGGCTCCCACAAGTGGATCCCGCCCGACCCCGACTACGACCAAGAGGTCTGGGACGAGCAGGTCCGCCAGCACAAGGAGGGCCACCTGAGACACGAGCACCCGAAGATCCGCATCCAGCGCCTCGTTTGAGGCCAGCAGTACAGCAGCGAAGTACAGCAACCGTGCCAGCCGAACCACACCGAGAAGCGCACCGGCAGGCCGGATGACCTCGTACCGCACCCGATCCGGCCGGCTTGCCGGCAATCCATAGGTTCAGGGTTCGAGTCCCTGACGGCCCACTCCTCCGCTGGTCAGCGGCCTTTGCGGGGCCGCTGTGACCGACCGCAAAGCTACAGCCGGCGACACCTCACCTACCAGCCCTTACTTTCGCGTCGAGGCCAAGCGGCGAACGCCGCTACGACAGCACACAGCATCAGGCAACTGAACCCGGCGCAGAGAAACATGACGAGTCCCAACAGGGTCCCCTCCATTTCGGCGATGGTATGCACTTGATCAGCAGTCCTGCTACGCGGGCAGTGGGTCGCCGGATGGCCGTTTTTGCACACCGCACCGGTCGGTTTGCGACACGTCGTGGGGCTCAGCCGATACTCCCGAGCCCCGCAGCTCACTGGGGAGTGAAGTTCCAGTCGCATGGTCGCCAGCCGTGCTCTGCTCGTGGGCCGATCACGAAGGTGACGCTGCGTGCCCGACGTTGGTGGTGAAGGTGACGCAGCGGATCTGGTCGAGACTCTTCAGCCATGCACCGTCGGCGGCGCAGTCCGAAGCATGGCGCGCGGTCCGGGTGACTTCGGCATCGTGGGCACTTCCGCAGTCGACCACCTTCACCCGACCACTCACTTCGCGCAGTCCATCAGTCGTGACGATGCCCGTTTCGCCATTCATCTGGAAGCAGGTGCCGGCCTGGAACACACCAGAACGCTGGTATCGGTGATCGATACATATGGACAGGACCGCCCCGGCCACCACCACTGCGGCCGACCCGACCAACCATACGATTCGCCGTCTGCGAGCCTTGTTGTCGCCTGTGTCGTCAGCCATTGCCACCCTCCAATCGGCAGCGCCGAGACTAGAGCGCGATGCCGGTCGGCGTGCGACGGCCGGGACGCGCCCACCCGACTCCCCGCCGCCAGTCTGGAGCGACAACAACATGAGGCCGGCCACAGCGAGAGCCCCACGCCAATCACCAGTTCCAGCATGACGAAGCGGTCGGCTACGAAGCCGATCACGAGGGCCTTGGGGCGTAGCCGCGCGATCGAGGTCGGCCTCCGCCCAGGTCAGCCCGAGCAGCCGAACCGGATTTCCCCGGCCCCGTTCCAGGTCATCGGACGTCGAAACTCCCGGTGCTCCGATAGACGCCTGGTTCGAATTCCTGACTCCGCACACCGTGCCCGGTGAGGACGACTTCGGTGGGCTGCTCGGATGCCACAGCCAACTCCTGCGGCTCCGGCGGTTCCTGCGCGGCGGGCGGTGCAGGCGGCTCCTGCGGTGCGGGGGGCACGCGGCGCGGGTAGACGTTGCGCAGGAATCTCTCCACCGGGTGTTCGACCCAGCGGTAGCAGGCCCAGGCCAGGGCGATGCCCATCACGGCCCAGATCAGCAGGATCTTGAGGTTCGCCCAACTCGCGGAGCTGGGCGTCACCGGGCCCATCAGCCAGTGGATGACCGACAGGTGGACCAGGTAGAAGGCGTAGGACCAGGCGCCGAGGGCGACAAGTGGTTTGCTCCGGAAGATCGAGGGCCGCCCGGAGATGTCGCGGATCGCTGCCGCGAGCACCACCAGTACGCAGGCGGGCACCAGACCCTGCTGTGACCAGTGCGCACCCCACCAGCCCTGCTGGGCACCCCACCACAGCAGCAGCACCGATGCGGGCACCGTTGACAGGGCGAGCCACAGATTGAGTTTCGGCCGCCATCCGCGGAGCAGCGCGGCGGCGGCGATCATCCCCAGCAGGAATTCGATGAATCGGATCGGTGGGAAGCGGAGGTACCAGGAGAGCTGGACCCAGTACTGCTTCGGGTCGATCAGGTCCTGCACGAAGAACCAGTAGGCCCACTCGATGAACAGGCCGACCGCCGCGATGATCGCGAGCGCCGGCAGCCGCAGCCGTAGCAGTGGCCGGATGACGAACGGGAAGAGCAGGTAGAAGAAGGCCTCGCAGGAGACCGACCAGGCCACCGGGTTGGCGACGAGGAAGTCCGCCGGGCGGAACCACGACTCGGTCAGCGTCAGGCTCAGCAGGGTGCGCTTCCAGCTGTCGTGCCAGACCTGGTCGAAGCTGACCCAGGCGATGATGGTGCTGACCACGAGCGCGGGCCAGACCCTGGCGAAGCGGCGCCAGTAGAACGTCCCGGTGCCCACTGCGGGGGAGAACGACCAGGTCAGCACGAAGCCCGAGAGGACGTAGAAGAACGTGACCCCGGCGTCCCCGAATCGAAAGAAGTCGCCGAGTTCGATGCCGTAGACGGTGGGCAGCTTGATGATCTGGTTCGCGTGGAACAGGAACACGGCGAACGCGGCGAACCAGCGCAGCCCGGTCAGTGATTCGACCCGAGGCATGCGTTCTTTGGGAGGATTCATCGTGATCTGGCACCTTTTGGGGCATCGGCCTGACCGAGGGTCGGCTGGCGCTCCAGGAATAATGCCAGGCTTCCATCTGCCGTGGCAGCGGGGCGGGTCGCGACCAGCCTCCGCGTAGGCCGGTCAAAGCCCCCCCGACCGACCGGCCGGCGACGTGCAGATCCCGGCCGTGCCGTGACATGCCGTCGGCCGATCGGTCGCGGGGGCGGACTCAACAGAGAGACCGGGCTCGCCGGTCAGCAGCGCTCCGCGGTCTCCTTCTGCGCCACGTCGGAGATCCCACCCAGAGCCCGAGTGCACACCGACAGCGTGTTGGCGCCCGAGGACCAGACGTCCGGTCCGCTTGAGCACTGCAGGTCGCGCAGCGTGCTCCCGGTCACGATCGAGGTGCAGACCTGGTACGAGCCGTGGCTCGCCCGGTACTGCTGCCACACGTACGTGTAGGCGTAGTTCTTGCCGCACCCCTTGTACTGCTTGACCGATGCGGCGGTCTGCCCACCGACTGTGACGTACGCGGTCGCGCCGATCTGCACCGAGCTCGCGCAACGCGGGTTGGTCTCGGCGTAGGCGGGTCCGGCGACCACCAGCGCGGCGGGCATCGCCAGCCCGGCGGCCGCGAGGATGCGCACACCACGTCGGGAAAGACTCTTCATCGGTGACCTCCTTTGCTGCACCGGGACCGTACGCCCGGTGTTCATCCATCACGGTGATCGTCGACGAGGCCCGTTCGGTACCCTCTTACACGCCCTGACAACGGCTGACGACGATGTCTGACATGGGGGACGGATGGAAGACCAGCGTGCTGCTGCCGAGTCGATTCAGGACCGCGTGGCCGCGGAGGAATTCGCCGAACAGTTGCGAACGCTGCGCAACGCTGTGGGCGACCCGTCATTCCGGAAGATGGCTGGGCGATCGGGCCGGATCTCGCACACGACACTGCACGAGGCTGCCGCTGGGACGAGGTTCCCCTCGTGGGAAACCACGCGCGAGTTCGTCCGGGCCTGCGAGGCCGACGAGGCCCAGTGGCGGCGCGCTTGGGAGAACGCTCAGCGTCAGGTGACGGTCCGCGCCGTCCCGGCCGGCGAACCGGCACCGGTCAGCAGCGATTTCCCGACCGAGGCCGATGTCCCGAACGCCGTGGGCACCAACCTGACCGCCGCCACGTCTGACGCCATTGACACTCCGTCGGCCGGTAGGCCCGTCATGTCCGGCGTCGCGGCACCGTCGGACCACGTGCCGGAGGGCCAGCCCGCGCTGGGGGCCGTCGAGGACCCGCAGGCGGCGGAGCACAAGCCAACGGGCGCGCGACGGCACCGGTCACCGTGGCTCGCGGCCGCCGCGGTGATGGTGGTGGTGTCGGTCGCCGCCGTGGGCGTCATCGTCCGCGACAGGCAGTCCTCGGGCAACTCCGGCGCGGCGACCGCGTCGCCGACAGCGACGCCGTTCTCGGACGCGTTGATCGCCGGGGACTCGAGCAAGTTCGTCGCCGACGCCACCATCCCCGACGGTACGAAGGTGCCGGTGAACGCCACCTTCGTGAAGGTGTGGACGCTTGCGAACGTGGGGAAGGTCGACTGGCACAACCGCTTCCTGGCGCGGACGAACCCGACCGCCGACGCGGACGGTTGCCGGGTGCCGGACCGGGTGCCGATCGGCGACACGCCGCCCGGCGAGAAGGTCAACATCAGCGTTCAGGTCACCGCGCCGAACCGCCCCGGGAAGTGCTGGGTCAGCTGGAAGATGGTCGACGAGTACGGGAAGGAGTTCTTTCCCAGCCGCCGGCCGGTGTATTTCATGGTCAACGTCACCGCCTGAGCGCGCCCGGCCGCAGTCGCGCGCCGGCCCGCCGCGCCGCCACCCCGGGTCCCGGGTACCCCCAGCGGGTGTCAGGGCGCGCGTGCCCGATGTCAGTACCGGGCGGCACCCAAGCTGACAACACCGCATCAACCGAGGTCGCTGCGGGCCTGACGAATCTGACAGGACAGCGGGGTACCGAACAGGTGGCCCCTTCTCGCAGTGTGATGTCCGTTCCCAACGTGACTCACCTTCGAGGAGGACCCTCTATGCGCCGTCCCTGGATAGCCGTCGGGCTGGCCGCGCTCTGCGGTGCCGTCGGCGTCCCGGCCCATGCCTCTGGCGCGACATCCGGCGCCAGAGCGCAACCGAGCGTCACCACGGCCGCGCGGCCCGTCGTGAACATGGAGGCGACCGTCCTGGCCGCCCAGATCGACCCCCGCCGCGCCGACAACACCCTGACCACCGGCGCGAAGAGTTCCGTGCTCGCCGTGGAGCAGGCGCTCCAGGCACAGGGCCTGCTGGACGCGCAGTGGGTCGACGGCTACTACGGCACAGTGACCATCTCGGCGTACTCGGCCTACCAGCGGTCGCTCGGCTACACCGGCCTGGCCGCGAACGGGCTGCCCGGCACGACGTCGCTCACGAAGCTCGGGCAGAACCGGTACACAGTCGCCAACACCATCGGCCCCGGCCCGAAGGTCCCCCGGGACGGGTACGTCGTCAACGCCCGTACGCAGGCAATGTTGGCCGAGGCTCAGCGGCTGCTCGGGCAGACCCTGGTGCTGGAGCAGGGCTCGTACAACCCCGGGGGTGACCCGACCTCGGCCGGTACGCACGACGGTGGGGGTGTGGTGGACATCGCGGTGACCGGCATGACCGCGGCCAGGCGCACCGCCGTCGCCCGCGCGCTGCGGCAGGTCGGCTTCGCCGCCTGGGTCCGTGATCCGAGTCAGGGTGACTGGCCGTGGCACATCCATGCCACGGCGATCAACGACACCGACCTGTCGAGCCAGGCGCAACACCAGGTCGGCGACTACCACCTCGGCATGAACGGCCTGGCCAACCGTGGCCCGGACGACGGCCCACAGGTCCCGATCAGGACCTGGGAGCAGTACCAACGCGGGCAGTGACCGGCGCCCGCCCCGATCCACAGACCATCGCTCACCGTCCATGAAAGGACACCATGAACATTCGTAAGAGTCTCGCCGTCGTCGGCACCGCGCTCGCCATGTCCACCGCCATCCTGACCGTCGCCTCGCCAGCGCAGGCGGCGGCCCGGGACGGGATCTGCGACAGCGGTGAGTTCTGCTACTACTACAACAGCGACAACGCGGGATCGATCTCGGACTTCACCGGTTCGCTCGACGACTACGGCACCGAGCAGCCCTCGTGCTACGACTTCAAAGGCGCTGGCGCCGGCAAGGGCCTGTGCATCAAGAACGAGGCCGCCTCGGTCTGGAACCGCAGCACCAAGACCGTGCGGGTCTACTACAACAG
Source organism: Micromonospora sp. NPDC005215 (assembly GCF_040607915.1). NCBI lineage: Bacteria > Bacillati > Actinomycetota > Actinomycetes > Micromonosporales > Micromonosporaceae > Micromonospora > Micromonospora sp. NPDC005215. The sequence continues at coordinate 126,069 of NZ_JBEXHQ010000011.1, forward strand.
CGGCTACGCCGGTTCCTACCAGGACTTCGCGGCCGGCGCCAAGGGCAACCTCAACGCCACGCTGAAGAACAACAACGCCTCGCACCAGTTCTCCCCGTCGACGCGTACGAACATGTCGTACGCCCTGTACCAGGCCAGCGGCGGCGCGGTCACGTGCGGCTTCGACGGTTACACCACCACGCCCGGCCGGCACGAGGGCATCGACATCGCCCGCAGCGTCGGCTCGGACGTGCACGCCCTGGTCTCCGGAACTGTCATCTACGTCGCGCAGGGCAGCACCGGCAGCGGCGGCCTGTCCACGATCTCCGTGTACAACTCCTCGCTCAACAAGTCGGTGATCTACCTGCACACCGCGCCGAGGTCCGGCGTGAGCGTGGGCGACGCCATCAGCAAGGGCGAGATCATCGCCGATGAGTCGTGGCACGGGGTGTCCTCCAGCTCCGGTGCGCACACCCACGTCGAGGTCCGGGCCGGCCGGCAGACCCACGCGGCCGTCAGCGTCGGTGACTCCACCCTGGACAACGCCGACCCGACCTCGTTCTGGAACTCCCAGGGCTACAACGAGAAGTAGGACGTCGTGAAAATTCGCAAAGCCCTCGCCGTCGTCGGCGCCGTCCTCGCCATGTCCGCCTCGATCCTGAGTGTCGCCTCGCCGGCGTCCGCCGCCGAGCGGGACGGGACCTGCGACAGCGGCGAGTTCTGCTACTACTACAACAGCAACCAGGCCGGTTCGGTCTCCGACTTCACCGACTCGCAGGACGACTACGGCACCACCCAGCCGTCCTGCTACGAGTTCAAGGGCGCGGGCAGCGGCAAGGGCCTGTGCGTGAAGAACAACGCCGCGTCGGTGTGGAACCGCACCTCCAAGACCGTGCGGGTCTACTTCAACAGCAACTTCGCCGGTGCGACCCAGGACTTCGCCGCCGGAGCGAAGGGCAACCTCAACTCCACGCTGAAGAACAACAACGCCTCGCACGAGCTGCTGACGGGTGGGGTGACGGGCTGCAGCACCGACGGCACCAACAGCAAGCTGCCGAGCACCATCCTCGTCTACCGGGTCAGTCTCGGGCGAGTCGACCGGGTCGACTTCAAGACGTACGTCAAGAACGTCCTCCCGAACGAATGGGTGACCAGTTGGCCGGCCGCTTCGCTGGACGCCGGTGCGATGGCCGTCAAGAGCTACGGCTGGTACTGGGCGCTGCACTCGACCCGGAAGACGTCCTCCGGGCAGTGCTACGACGTCGCTGACAACACCAACGACCAGGTGTACCGGCCGTCGTCCGCGGTGGCCTCGACGTCAGCCGCGGTGGACCGCACCTGGTCGACCCGGATGACCCGGAGCGGCAACATCCTGCGGGCGCACTACTGCGCGACCACGACCGCGTGCGGTGGCTGGGTGGACGGAAACTGGATGTCGCAGTACGGCTCGCGTGATCTCGCGAACGCGGGCAAGAGCTACCAGACGATTTTGCACTACTACTACAGCGACGTGACCCTCTCCTGATCTGCTGAGAGCACACGCCGACAGTGCCGCCCGCCGCGAGTCCGTGGCGGGCGGCACGCTCGTCGCCGCAGCCCGTGCCGGGGCTGACGCAGTTATCCTCTTCAGGTGCCGGCCCGTGTGGAGATCGTTGACGCGGGCCCGGCACTGCGAAGGGACTATCGACATGCCTCGTGTGGTACCGGCGGTCAACCGCGCACTCGACGTCCTCGAACTGTTCCTGGATTGCCCTGAACTGTCGGCCCGGCAGGTGATGGAACGCCTCGACCTGCCGCGCACCACCGTCCACGAGCTGCTCGTGACGCTCGAGACCCGCGCGTACCTGATCTCCGTGCCGGGCCAGCCGGTGCGGTACCGGCTCGGCATGCCGCTGTTCCAGCTCGGCGCGGCGTTCGCCGGCCGGCTCGACCTGGTCCGGGAGGCGCAGTGCGTCGCCCGGGACGTGGCCGCCGCGTGCGACGAGGCGGTTCACGTGGCGGTGCTCGACGGCGCCGATGTCATCTATCTCGTCAAGTTCGACAGCACGCACCCGGTTCGGATGGTCTCCGCGGTTGGGCGGCGGCTGCCGGCGCACTGCACGGCGGTCGGCAAGATTCTGCTGTCGGACCTCGATCAGGCGGACCTGGACGCCGTCCTGCCGAAGGGCGACCTGCCGGGCATGACGCCGGACAGCATCACCGACGCCGACCGGCTACGCGCGCACCTCGAACGTGTCCGGGCGGAGAGCGTCGCCGTCGACGTCGGCGAGTCGGACAGCGCCATGCGCTGCGTCGCCGCGGCTGTCCGGGATCATTCCGGCGCGACCATCGCCGGGATGAGCCTGTCCGCGCCGATCATTCGCTGGACCCCGGAGGCGCACGTGACGTGGACCGGGCTGGTTCGTGAGGGCGCCGCCGCGCTGTCCGCGCGCATGGGCTACCGGGCCCCGCCTCGATAGCCAACCTCCCGTTTTCGGCTCGAAACAACATCGAAACATTGACATTTCTCTTCGTGCTGCCCTAGCGTCGCGACCACTCGATACGGAATCTCGAACTCAGTTCGAAATCTCGAACGGTGGTGGTCCCGTGGCCCGACCGAAGTGGAACATCAGCCCCGCTCATCCGGCCCGGTCGCCGATCGCCGCAACCCTTTCGCGCCCTCCGGAGAGCGGCACGCGGTATCTCTCACGCGACTCGCTCGGTCGCCAGGGCACAGCGACGGTGATCGGCGGCGCGAGTGAGCCCGTCGCCACCGTGGCAACCCCACGAACGTCGACAACGAGTACGCGAACGCACTGATCGATGCGGGCGACGCGTCCATCGTCGCCGTCATGAAGACACACCTGGAACACGAGCACCGCGGTGTTCGTCAAGCACGCCTTCGGCGTGCAGTGGTGCGGGGACTCATAGGAGGCGAATGTCATGGAGAACAAGCTGGTGTGGTCGCGACGCGGCTTTCTGGGGATGGGAGTGGGTGCGCTCGGCGCGGCCGGTCTGGCCGCGTGTGGGGGCGACTCCGACGCGCCCCCCAAAGTGCAGGCGGAGGTTCCGCAGGAGTTGATCGACGCCGCGGCGGCGATGAAGGGCTCCTCGATGGGGATGCTGTCGCAGAAGTTGTACTCGACGGCGGCAAACGGGGCCCTCGACAGCTCGATCAAGAAGTTCGCCGACACCACCGGGACGAAGATCGAGAACAGTCTGGTCCAGGCCGACGCCGGTGACGTGGTGGCCAAGATCGACGCCGAGGTCAAGGGCGGGGTGGCGCGCGACCTGGCGTTCATGACCGACTCACGGTTCGTCGCACAGTTCCAGGCGCTGGGTGACCTGGAGGACGTGACGGACGTCGTCACGGCGCTGACGGCCAAGTACGGCGAACCCTGCGCCGAGGCCAAGAACTTCTGCGTCTTCGACGGCAAGTGGTTCGCCATCCCGTACCACTTCATCGGGATCGGGTCGTTCCTGCGCAAGGACTGGATGCAGGACAAGGGCATCGCCCCCAAGGACATCTACAGCTGGGAAGAGCTGCGGGATCTCTGCCTGGAGATCTCCGATCCGGCCAAACGCCGGTTCGGCTGGGGCATGACGGTGAATCGATCCGGTGACGGCAACGGCATGATCGAGGCGCTGATCAACGCCTACGGCGGGTCGATCGCCTCCAACGACGGCCGGAAGGTCACGTTCAACTCCCCCGAGACGGTGCAGGCCGTGACCTTCCTGGGCGACATCTACACCAACCCCAGGTACAAGCCGATGCTGCCGCCGGGGATCGCGAGCTGGACCGACACCAGCAACAACGAGAACTGGCTCGCCGGGATCCTCGGTTACACCCGCAACCAGTTCAGCGTCTACGCGGACTCCAGGACCAAGAAGAACCCGGTGTACGAGAACACCCACGTGTTCTCCGACTGCATCGGTCCGGCGACGAACAATCCCCTACTGCTGGGCCAGTCGCAGGGTTTCGTTGTTTTCAAGGGTGCTAAGAACCCGGCGCTCGCCAAGCTCCTGGCGCAGTACCTGGTCAGCGCGCCAGCGCTGCTCGGTGTGGCGAAGGAGGCGCCCGGCCTGGTGCTGCCCGCCTGGGAGAAGGTCTGGGACGCCGACCCGTTCTTCAGCAGCGGCGACCCGGCGTTCCCCATGCTGCGCAAGATCACCCAATTGTCGCTGCCGCTGAACACGAAGAACGGCCTGGCTTTCCCGCAGAAGGCCAGCGCGGGCCAGCAGGCCGTCGGCGCGGCCTACGTCCTCACCGACATGATGCAGCAGGTCGTTCAAGGAACTGCGCCGGCGCAGGCTGTGACGAGCGCCCACGCGAAGATGGTGCAGATCTTCAACCAGCAGGGAATGCCGCAGTGAGGTCGATCCGTCCTGCGCGGGTCCCGGCGGCGAGGAGATCCCCGCCGCCGGGACCCGGCTCTCTCACCAAGACCCAGCGGCGGCTGGGTCGGGACTGGCGGCTGGCGACACTGTTCCTGGCCCCGATGGCCGTGCTGGTCGGCGGCCTCGTCCTCGTGCCGATCGCCCGGTCGATCCTCACCAGCACCACCGAACGGCACGGGCAGGACACCGTGTTCGTCGGCCTGGACAACTACCTCGCGCTCGTCGGCGACGAGCAGTTCCACACGGGCGTGGTGAACTCGTTCGTCTTCACCGCGTACGCCGAGGTCTTCAAGGTTGTGCTGGGGTTGTCCGCGGCTCTGCTGCTGCACCACCGGCGTCGCGGGCGGGCCGTGCTGACCGGGCTGCTGCTCGTGCCGTGGGTGGTGCCGACGGTGGTGACGGCGTTCAGTTGGCGCGCGCTGCTCGACCCGATCTTCGGCAGCGTCAACACGCTGCTCACCGCCTCGGGAATCGGGCCGCTGCTGGCCAGCGCGCACCTGGTGGACAGCTGGCCCGCGGGCTGGCTGTCCGATCCGTCACTGGCCATGCCGTCGGTGATCCTGGTCAACGTCTGGAAGGGGGTGCCGTTCTTCACAGTGTGTTTTCTCGCGGGGTTGAAGGCCATCCCGGCGGATCTGTACGAGGCGGCGACAATCGACGGTGCCTCGTCGTTGCAGCGGTTCGTCAACGTGACGCTGCCCGGACTTCGCCACGTGATCACCGTGACGGTGACCCTGTCGTCGATCTGGACGTTCAACAACTTCGACCTGGTCTGGCTGTTGACGCAGGGCGGCCCGGGTGACGTGACAGCGCCGTACGTGCTCATCGCGTACTCGAAGGCGATTCTGCAGTTGCAGTACGGCGCCGGCGCGGCGGTCACGCTCGTCATGCTGCCGGTCATCGGCGGGCTGGTGTTCGTCCTGGTCCGGTTGTTACGCCAGGACACCAACATCAGACTGCCCCGGGGACGCCAGGCAGCGTGGCGGATCGGGGCGCGACGGTGGGCCGGGACGGCGCGCAGGGCGCTGCCGTGGGTTGTCGCCGCAGTGGTCACCGGTCTGCTCTTCTGGGCATCGCCAGAGATCTTCTGGAAGGCAGCGGTGGTCCTCGGGGTGATTCTGCTGATCGCGGCGGCGGTCGGCCGGGTGGTCTCGACGCTCCAGTCCCGGGGCGGTCGCCGGGCGTCGTCGGCGGTGTCGGGCCTGGGGTCCGGTGTCGCGCTGGCCGGGTTGCTCTTCTTCGTGCTGGGCCCCTTGTACTGGATCGCCGTCACGGCCTTCAAGTCCGAGGGCCAGGTCGTCATGCGCACCGACGACCTGTGGCCAACGCCGTGGACTTTGGAGCAGTTCGGCGCGCTCTTCGACAACCAGCCGTTCGGCCGCTGGTATCTCAACACCCTGCTGGTGTCCGCGGCGTCCACAGCGGTGGCGTTGGTCTGCGCCGCCCTGGCGGGCTACGCGCTGGCCCGGCTGCGGTTCCGCGGGGCGCAGGGCTTCACCGTCACGGTGCTGCTCACCTACGTGATGCCGGGCGCGCTGCTGTTCATCCCGCTCTACCAGATGCTCATCGGCGCGCGGCTCACCGACTCGTTGTGGTCCCTGGTGGTGACGTACCCGACCTTCACGCTTCCGTTCGCCACCTGGCTGCTGGTCGGGTACTTCTCGTCGATCCCCATCGAGCTGGAGGAGGCCGCGCTCGTCGACGGCTGCACCCGCATCCAGGCGTTCGGCCGGGTGGTGCTGCCCCTCGCCAAGCCAGGGCTGCTGGCTGTCGCACTCTTCACCCTGACCAATGCCTGGAACGAATTCCTGTTCGCCTTCGTGTTCATCACGAAGGACGAGTACAAGACGCTTCCCGTCGGGATGCAGTCGATGATCGCCGGAGATGTGGTGCCGCAGGGACAACTCGCCGCCGCGTCGCTGCTCGTCAGCATCCCGGTGGTCGTCATGTACGCCCTCGGGCAGCGCTTCCTGACCGAAGGGCTCACCGCTGGCGCGGTGAAGGGCTGATCGGGGCTGGCCGCAACTCTTGTCGCACCGGCACCGAGACGGACCCATCCGAGCATTCGCCGCCACCACCGCATCTCGACCATTGCTGCTCGGTCGAGATGCGGTGGTGGGCTGGGCCTGTCCGCTAGTCGGTGTTGACGACCAGGGCGCCGCTCACGGTGTCGACATACCAGCGCTGGTACTGCTCCAGCCGCCAGCCGCGTTGCCGGACGAGCCAGTCGAAGTTGCGGACGTCCTGGGCCAACCAGAGGATGTCGGCCACCTGTTCGACGTCCAGGTCAGGGCGGAGGCCCCCCGTGCCGACGAGTTCCGCGGCGAACATGGCCATGCCGCGGCGGCGGTCGTCGATGTTCTTGCGCCAGATCTCGGCGGCGTCCGGATCGGCCGTGGCAGCCCCGGCCAGCGCGAGCATCACCTGAGCCTGCCGGGCGTTGACCTCGGCCAGATGGCGGGCGTAGCGGGCGAGCTTGGCGCGGGGGTCGGTGAGTGCGCGGATCTCGGCGACGAAGGGCCGGTCCGGCAGGGCCACCGGTTCGTCGTCTCCAGCCAGAGTGACGTCCACCAACTGGGAGAGCAGTTGCCGTTTGCTGCCGAACACCGCGTACAGGGTCTGGACCGCGACGCCGGCTTCCACGGCGACAGCGGTCAGCGGTGTGGCCGCGTAGCCCGGGTCGACGAACAGCCGGCCAGCCGCTTCGAGGATTGCTCGCCGGGTCTGTCGGGCCTGCTCCTGTCGGCGGGAAGAGTCATAACGCCTCTTGACAACCACCGGCAAAGTGTAGTGCTCTATTGGATAGAGGCTCACTCTATCGAGAGGTGGTGGCTGTGCCGTTCGGTGTATTGCAGGAGATGCCCGGCGTCAGCGAGGCGGAATACCGGCAGGTGGAGCGACACCTCGGGCCGGACCGACCGCCGGGTCTCCTCGCCCATGTCGCCGGGCCGACAGAGGACGGCTGGCGGATCATCAACATCTGGCAGGACGAAGCGGCATTCCGCCGGTTCCAGTCCGAACGGCTGGTCCGGGCTGCTGGCCGGGCGGCCCAGGAGGACGGCTTCGACCCGGCGAAGGCGGCTCACTTCCGCTCGATGAGCGTCGATGGCACCGAGATGCCGTTCTGATGGCCGACACCGCCGGCCTGCGGGCCCGCATCGCCACATTCTGGGCGGGAGCGGCAGCTGGCTGGATTCGCCACGCCCATCGGCAGGACGAGACCGGTCGACCGCTGGGCGCAGCGGCCATGGATCGATTGGCCGCACGACCCGCCGAACGAGTCCTCGATGTGGGCTGCGGCTGCGGCGGCAGCACGGCCGAGATCGCCGCCGCGGTCGGCGAGACCGGCGCGGCGATCGGTGTCGACATCGACGAGGCGATGGTGACCGCCGCTCGGCGCCGGTTCCCCACCGACGGATACCCGGGCATCCAGTTCCACGTGGCCGACATCGAGACTCTCGATGTCGTGCCGGGTGCCCCGTTCGACGCGGCGTTCTCACGAATGACCCTGATGCTGTTGGCGGACCCGGTTGCCGGCTGCCGCACGATCCGGCGATCACTGCGCCCGGGAGGGCGCCTCGCCGCGACCGTCTTCCGCGACAGCGGCGTCAACCCGTGGCTGTCCGCGGCGATGCTCGGTGCCGCACCGCACCTCGGACCGTTACCACCACTCCCGGTCGGTGACGAGCCCGGTCCGTTCGCGTTCGCCGACCCGGCGCGGCTCGTCCGGATCCTCACCAACGCCGGCTTCACCGCCGTCACGATCACACCGTGCGATGTCGCCCTGGAAACTCCGGACGACGCCGACGCGGTGGCCGAATGGCTTATCGAGGTCGGCCCGGCCGGTGCCGCGTACCGGGCGGCTCCGCCGGCTGGGCAGGCTTCGGCCCGGGCGGGGGTCGCCCGGCTGCTCAACCGGTTCCGTGAGCCTGGCGTCGGCTACCGGCTACCCACCGGCCTCTGGCTCGTCGCCGCGAACTCCGTCGGGGCTGACAACCCGTCCGCCGCAGCCGCTACCCACCAACAACCACGTCAGGACGAAACCCGATGAGAACGATCCGTTTGCTCGCGCCGGCCGTCTGCCTTGTGCTGGTTGTGACGGCGTGCACCGGAACCGACGCGCCAGAGCACGGGGCTGCGGCGCCGGTCAGCCCCACAGCAACCGCAGCCGCGTCCAGCGCGGCCGGATCCGCTCCGGACGGCGGCTCCACGCAGGTATCGGCGAAGGAGGTGTGCGCCTACCTGGACGGCCAGTTGCCGACGCTGAAGGGAATCGGGTCCGAGACGGGCGTCATGGCCAACCTCACCGTGAACCTCTATTCCTGGTACGAGAAGCAGGGTCCCGTGCCAACCGGCCGTCAAATCGACGACCAGACCCGACAGGGATGCCCGGCAACCCGTACCGAGGTGCTGAAACTCGCCGGCATGGAGAGCTTCGAACGGCTGTAGCCGCCACGAGCCGGTCATGACCTCGGCAAATGGGCTTCACCGCAGTGGCCGCTGGTCATTGCCAGGCCATGTTGATGGCCCGCTCGAAGTTGACGTAGCCGGCGCGGGTGAACGCAGCTGCCATGGGCACGTTGCCCAGGTCGGTGGCGGCGCGAATGCGCTGCACGTTCTCCTCGGCCAGGACTCGGGTGCCCTCGGCGAGGAGGCCGTCGACGTAACCGTGGCCCCGGTGCTCCGGAACGACGCCGAGGTAGGCGATCACCGGGTGGTAGGCGTTGCGGGCCGGGACGACGAACCCGACGGGCTCGCCGTTCTCGCCCAACGTGCCGATCCGCCACCACTCACGAGGGCTGGAGTACGTGGCGAGTTCCTGCTCGTAGTGCTTGAGCGCGGCCTCGTGGGGCGACATCTGTGCCAGGTCGGTACGGCTGTGTGCGTCCAGGGTCCCGTCCAGTGCGCGGGTCATCAGCGCGACCAACTCGTCGGTGTCCAGGGCCGGGCGGAAGGCCAGTCGCTGGTCGGGCGTGGGCAGGCCAGCCGCGGGACGCCACTCCAGGCGTAGGCGTTCGACTGTCAGTCGTGCGCCGGTGCTCTCGAGGACGCCCATCCTGGTACGCACCGCCCGGTACGTGTCCGGGTTCTCGCGCCAGTCCGCCGGGATGAAGCGGCCGTATTCAGGAGGGACCGCGCCGGGTGCCAGGACCTGCTTCGCGGCCGTCTCGTACAGCGCCTGCGCCACCTCGGTCAGATCCTCGGCGGTGTCGTCGACGTCGAGGATGTCCAGCAGCAGCGGAGTGCTGTCGCCGCCGCGGCCCCACCAGGCGACCCTGGCCAGCAGGCGGTTGCCGCGCAGGGCCACCCACATCCACTCCGGTCGGCGGCGCTTGTCGGCGAGATCGTCGTCGAGCTCGTGATTGATGGTGTACGGCAGGCGGTTGAACAGGGCGATCTCGTCCGGTCCGGTGATGGGACGGATCGTGACGGTGTCGGGGGTTGTGCTCATGCGGACTCGTTTCCGGTCTGTGTGCGCGTGTAGGTGAGGAAGAGAGCGCCACTGCCCAGGACGGTGTGGTCGGTCAGGCGCCAGGTGCGTGGTGCGAAGACGGCGTCGCGGCCGAAGAGCGGGATGCCGGCGCCAATGGTCAGCGGGGCAAGCTTGATGATCAGCTTGTCGATTTCGGGGTAGAGGGCACCGGCCAGCGCGCCGCCGCCGATCACCCAGACGTCCTTGCCGTCGTGCCGCTTGAGCTCTCGTACGGTGGCGACGGGGTCGGTGGCCATGACCTCGACGGCCGGGTCCGGACCGACGCCCAGCGTGCGGGAGAACACCAGGTGGCGCAGGTGCGGGTACGCGTCGGTCACGCCGGCCCGCAGACCCACCTCGTAGGAGTGGCGCCCCTCCAGGACGGTGTCGAACCGGCTGCCCTCGTCGGTGATGCCGAACGCCTGCCGGGCCGGACCGGGGAGGGTCTCCGGATATTCGCCGACGAGGTGGTGCAGGTAGTCGTCCGGGAGGGGCCAGAAGCCGTCGGGGCCGGTGGGATCGGCGCCGTCGGGACCGGCGATGAAGCCGTCCACTGTGGCGGCGACGTAGTACACGAGCTTGCGCACGAGCATCTCCTTGGCTGAGGTGCCGGCTGCTGTTCCTCGCTCCGACGCAGATCAGCGTGCGCGGCGACAGCCCCGTCCACAAGATCACATCTGGTAGCGTGCCATAACCTCTCGCTAATTCACGGAACGGGATCAGCTGTGGAGCTTCGGGACATCGAAATCTTCCTCACCCTGGCGAAGGAGCTGCATTTCACCCGCACCGCTGAGCGACTGCACGTGACCCAGGCGCGGGTCAGCCAGGCCATCAAGAAGCAGGAACGGCGGATCGGCGCCGCCCTGTTCGAGCGGAACAACCGACGGGTGGCACTGACACCGATCGGTAAACGGCTCTTCGACGACATTCAGCCCATGTACCGGGGCCTGTGCGAGGGGATGGACCGGGCCAGGCTCGCCGCCCGCGGCAAGACCGGTGTGCTGCGGGTCGGGTCGATCGCCGTCAACCTGCACGATTTCCGCGAGTTGTTCGACGCGTTCGCGCAGGGTCACCCGGAGTGCGAGGTGCAGCTTCGGCATGTCGACTTCGGCGACCCCTTCGGTCAGCTGCGCGCCGGTGACATCGACGTGCAGATCGTGTGGTTGCCCGTCAGGGAGCCGGACCTCACCGTCGGCCCGGTCATCTACACCGAACCCATAGTGCTCGCCGTCGGGGCAAGCCATCGGCTGGCCGGCCGGGCGTCGGTCTCCTACGAAGACCTGGCGGACGAGACGGTCATGGGCGGAGCCCGGCCAGACTACTGGCGGGAGATCCTGGTGCCCGTCCGCACACCCAGCGGACGGTTGATCCCGATCGGCCCGTCGGTCTCCAACTTTCAGGAGATGATCCCGATCCTCGTCACTGGCGAAGCCGTCTCACCGGTCCACGCCCAGGCCGCCCGCTACTACGCGCGGCCGGACATCGCCTACGTGCCCATTTCTGACGCCCCGCCGGGCCGGTGGGGGCTGATCTGGCGTACCGGTGGCGAGACCGAACTCATCAGGTCGTTCGCCAGCGCCGCACACCACCTCAACTCCATCGGGTAGCCCGGCTGGCACACCCCTGCCGCGTGGTACGAATGCCGCAGAGCGCGCACAACCCACAGGACGGGCGAGCCGATGACGACGAGCACGGGCGCTCCCGCTTCGAGTACGTGGTCTTCAGCCGGGTGTCCCGGGACCGGCCGATCGGGCTGTTCGCCCTGGCCGCCCTGACGCCGTTGATGCTCCTCGTACCGCCGATCGTGGCCGCCCTCGCCGCCGCCGCGGTCCTGGCCGGGGTCGCCATCTCGGACGCCGCCCGTACGCGAGGACGCCCACCTGAGCCGCCGTCGCCGCCCGGATAGCCGGCCGAGACCACGCCGGACCACATTTCCGTCACCGTCCCCAGGCGTTGGGTGACCGTCCGGTTGAACCGCCGCACGGCGGCGATGAGGGCGGAGTCCATCCGCCTGACCTCAGTCGGGATTCCTGATGCGGTGGTAGGAGCGGATGCCGGAGTGGTCCAGGACGACCACCGTGAGCACCACAACGGTGGCGACCGCGCTGACCGCCAGCAGCGGCAGCCGCAGGACGGCCGCGCCGACGGCCAGCACGAGCAGGGCCACCACCCGCGGCCAGGAGAGCCGTCGGTGGATCGCCAGCGAGAAGAGGATCCGCCCGACGAGGAACACCATCGGACCGCCCAGGATGACGACGGCCGCGGTCAGGTCGGCCGCCCTGGTGGGGTGGGCGATGCTCAGCTCCGCCCCGACGGCGGTGACCACCAACCCGGCGATCATCACGAGGTGCAGGTAGCCGGTGACGACGCCGAGCCAGGACGGGTCGGCGCGCTCGATGGCCGGACCCAGGCGCTGACCGGCGGGCGTCACGTAGAGCAGACCGATCAGCACGGCGGCGGCGAAGACCAGCAGGAAGGCCACCGTCTGCGGGAGGTCGAGGCGGGTGCCGGAGTACGAGAGGCCGGCGACCAGGACGAGTTCACCCAGCGCGATGATCATGATCTGCTGGTACCGCTCGGCGAAGTGTTCACCGGCGAGGTGCAGCTCCTGCCTGTTCGTCCGTCCGAGCCGTGGGGTGGGCCAGCCGAGGCGTGGGCCGGTGAAGTCGAGCGCGAGGGCGAACAGCCAGAGCGACACCCGCCACTCCGGCAGGAGCCCGCCGACCAGCCACGGCACGGCGGAGACGCAGAACCAGCAGAGGATCCGCACCGCCCTCTTCTGTCGGGGGTGACCGCGCAGCGCGAACGCTGTCACCCCGCCCCGGGCGACATGCACCGCGACGTACGCGCCGGCGAAGAGCAGACCCCGCCCGTCCAACGCCTGCGGTATCGCCACCCCGGCCAGCAGGCTGCCCAGCGCGGCACCGGCCAGCAGCCATCGAACCCACGGGCTCTCCGGGTCGTACCAGTCGGCGAACCAGGTGGTGGTCACCCAGATCCACCACACCGCGGCCAACAGCAGGGCGGTACGCAGCGCGCCGACCACTGTGAGGTCGTGCAGCAGATGCCCCGCGAGCTGGCTGAGGGCGAGCACGAACGCCAGGTCGAAGAAGAGTTCCAGGAACGAGGCGCTCAGCGGTGAGTCATCGCCCCGCAGCAGCCGTTCGGGCCTGCTCGCCATCGGCGCTCCTCCCGGTGGCCCGCACGCCCTGCCTCCGTCGTACCACCGAAGGCCGGCCACCGGAGGTGGAAACGGGTCAACGGCGGACCCCCGCGACGACGACCCGCCGACCCCTCGTGTCGTTGATCCGGCAGCGCCCAAGGTCGTCGCTGACCACGGTGGGGGCACCGACTCAACGAGGGGGGACGACGATGACCGCTCAGCGGGAGACCGTGCAGGTCGACCACGACCTGTTCCGCGCCGTGTACGACTCGCCCGCGGCACTGCCCGGCCGACACCGCTGGACCACCCCGGAGTCGGACGTCCGGCGGCTGGAGAAGCTGCTCGGCATGCCGGCGCGCAGCATCGGCGCCCCGCTCTGGGTCAGCGGCGACGACCCCGACTGCCCGAAGTGCGGTCGACGGGTCACCTGGTATGACATCGTCTCGTCGGCACTCTCCGGCCTGCACGACAAGGCCATGATCGCCACCGTCATCCTCGGTGAGCGCAAGTACGTCAACACCGAGACCCCGGCAGCCATCGCGGGTGTGCGCTGCGCCGACTGCCACACCGCGATCGACGGCCTGCGCAGCTTCAAATGCCACAACTGGGCGTACGCGTTCGAGGCGCTGGAGGCCGTCCGCGAGCGAATGGCCGGCCGTCCCGGGCCGACCTGAACCGGGCGGGCGGACCCGAGCCGCGCGGACCGGCCAGCACCCCCTGCGGGGCCGCCGACGAATCCTGGACGAAGGTCAGGAAGCCCGACCGACCTTCGACTGCTCCGCTGCGCTCTGCCGTGTTCCTAGGGTGTCCCCAAGGTGAACAGGGTATGAACGTGATGTGAGGTGATGCATGGCCGCCAACGGCAGCATGGACGTTCCGGAGATCAGCGCTGAGTGGTACCGCGACGTCGTCGACGCCGCCGCCAGCAGCCCAGAGCCGGTGCAGTGGTTCGTCGGGCACGCCACCGAGGGAGTGATCCTGCTCCTCGGCGCGCTGCTGGTGATGGCCGCGCTGACCCGCCGGTCCGGCGGTCCGCACGACCGGGCCCTCGCCCTGATCGCGCCCGTGCCGGCCCTCCTGGCGTACGCCGGCAGCGAATGGATCAAGACCGTGGTGGACGAGGATCGCCCCTGTCGGACGGTCGGCCGGGCGATCATCGCGGGCACCTGCCCACCCCCGGGTGACTGGTCATTCCCCAGCAACCACTCCACCCTGGCCGGCGCGCTGGCGGTGACCACGCTCCTGCTCTCCCGCCGACTCGGCCTGGTCGCGCTGCCACTGGCCGCGCTGGGCGCCTTCTCCCGGGTCTTCGTGGGCGTGCACTACCCGCACGACGTGATCGCAGGTGTGCTGTTCGGCGCGCTGGTCGCCGTGGTGGCGACCCCGCTACTCGCCCGTCCGGCCGCCGAGGCGTTACGCCGTCGTGCCGACCGCGCCGACCGCCCGGTCCCAAAACTGGCAGGCCGCACCCGCCACTGAGCGGGCGGTCAGCCGGCCAGCAGGAACGCGCCCGCGGTGCCGAGCAGCAGAAACGGGCCGAACGGCAGGTGCGTGCTCCATCGGGCCCGACGCGCGGCCAGCAGGCCCACACTCACCAGCGCGGACAGCCCGAAGGCCAGCAGCAGCCCGAGGAGCAGCACCGGCCAGCCGTACCAGCCGAGCAGTGCTCCCACACCGAGCGCCAGCTTGGCGTCACCCAGCCCGAAGCCGCGGCGGCCCAGCAGCAACGTGGTGGTGGCGAAGAACAGCGCCAACCCTGTGCCGCTGATGACTGCCGTCAACCAGCGCCCCGGCTCGCCGCCGAGGACGGCAACGCCGAGCAGTAACCACGTCCCGGCCGCCGCTGGCAGGGTGAGCCGATCCGGCAACCGGTGCACGGCCAGGTCGACGAAGACCGCCGGGATCGTCCAGCCGAGCCACCAGGCCAGCGCCGGCAGCACACCGCCCGACGGACCGACAAGCGCCAGCAGCAGCACCGCGGTGAGCCCGGCCAACTCGACGGTGCCCGGCGGTGGGCCGACAGGTGCGCGGCAGCTCCCGCACCGGGCCGCCGGGCCCAGCGCGGGCCAGGGTCGGGTCAGGCCGATCGGCGCGCCGCAGGCGTCGCAGCCGGTCCGGTCCGGCAGGCCCGGAGGTACGGCGTAGCGCAGCGCGGCCATCCGCAGCAGCGGGCTGACCGCGAGGAACGCGAACACGGTCGGAACCCGGACGCGAGCCACGCCCGTGGCGAGCGCCGCCGTTGGTTCGCGACGCCCGGAGGGCACCGGCGGGCCGGTGGGCCCGGTCGTGCCACCGGACGACGGGGGTGCCGGGCTCCGATCGGGTGGGTCTTCCCGACCGGGGACGGCCGCAGGGGGGCCGGTCAGCGCCATGTCACAGCCATTGCGCCCCGGTGGTCCCCCACAGCGGTGAACACGGACCGTGACGGAGCGATCGCTACGGTGTAGCGGATGGCGCAGAAAGCGACCTGCCCGCCCGACCACCGGACGGTGCCTTCGACCGGATCGGGGCCGGGCGCTTCGGTGGGCGCGGCAGGTCGTCGATCGGTCGACAACCCCGCCGGGATGCCGGGATGAGGCGGCGATGTCCCACTCCCAGGGCCGGCGACGAGACCCCGTCGGGCCGATCCGGCCCGACGACAACCGGCCACCGACGATCGCTCGCTCCGCCATCGCGTGGGATGCGGCGCGGACACCCGCCACCACCACCTCTCATCACTCAGGGTATTCGCTTGAATTGCCTCTGTTGCATCGGCGAGCGTCAGCCTATGCTCGCCCCTTGGGTGTGACGCAACCCTCACCTTCACCACCCGACGACACAGGACATTGCATTTGTAGAAGATCCGTAACGGTGAATGCAGAAGCGTAATGATCGGCTCCGGATGTGCTGATCCGGGCGCGCTTCCGCATGCCCTGCGGCGGTGATCCGTCACCCCGCCGGGCGACCACGAGGAGGCTCGACGGTGCGCGGACGGCAGCTCAGACGAGCGGCAATCTGCCTGCTCGCGGTCGTGGCGGCGGTGCCGGTCACCGCCTGCGCCAACGGGCGGGAGGCCGTCGAAAGGCCGACGGCAGCCCAGGACGACGGACAACACCCAGCTCCCGACGTCGAACGGCGCGCTGCCGAAAAGGCGGCACTCGACGCGTACTCCGGTTATCTGGCGGCCTCCCGGACGGCGAGTGGGCGCAGTGACCCGCGCGCGCCGGAACTGTCCCGATTTCTCGCTGATCCACTTCTGACCCGGGTGCAATTGTCCATTCGCGACGCTAAGGAGCACGGTGCTGTGCGTACCGGGACGTTGAAGTCCGACCCGACCGTGACCGCCGTCAGCCTGGACGCGAACCCCGCCACCGTCGAGATCCAGGACTGCCTGGACCTGACCGGCTACCGGTTGATCTACGCCAAGAACAAGCGCGTCGTCCCGGGCAGTGGGGGCGGCAGGCACCTCTCCACCGCCACGGCGACCCGATATCCCGACGGCCGCTGGCTGATCAACTCAGGCGCGTTGCACCGGGAGCAGCCGTGCTGACCCGGGCCGGAGGGCACGCTCCGGCGCGTACCCCCCGGGCCTCGACAGCTCGGCGGGCAGTCGCCGGGATCGGGCTCGCGCTCCTCCTGGTGGCCGGCACCACCCTGCCGGCCGCCGCCGCTCGGCGCGCCGATCCGGGGGCCAGCTGCCCGCCCGACCAGCCCGACTGCAGCGTCTGGGACGACGAACCCGGCAACCCTGGCGGCCCCGGCGGCGGCGGAGACAACGGCGGCGGTGACGATGATGACGGCGGTGGCGGTGGTGGCGGCGTCTGCCGCTGGGAGGGCCGGACCGTCCCCTGCTACGACGACCTCAAGGGCTGGTTCAACAGCGGCGACGGCTGCTACTACGAGCTGGCCGAGCCGCAGGACGAGGCGCCCGAGGGTCAGCAGTGGTACGTGCAGACCTGCAACGGCGGCGACGACGTCGGCAACATCACAGTGGTGCTGCGGGAACCGCCGCCCGGCTTCGGCGCGCCGCCCAACCCGGAGGAGTTGGCCCGCCGTGCTCTGGCGACGATCACGCTGAAGCCCGCGCCGCTGGCGGTCGCACCCCGAAAGGACAACGGACCCGGCCTGGTCGGCCTGCCGGTGTGGATGTGGTCCAAGCAGGCCCCCGAGTACTTCGGCCCGATCCCCGCCGAGGAGACCGATCGGGACGTGACCGTCCGCATCACAGCGGCGGTCGACCAGATCGTCTGGGACATGGGCAACGGCGATCACGTGCCCTGCCCCGACGCCGGCACCCCGTACGACGCGACGAACGAGGACCTGGCCGGCCGCACCTCCCCGGACTGCGGCTACGACAAGGGCTACCAGAAGGCCGGCACCTACGACATCACCGCCACCACGCACTGGAAGGTGACCTGGAACGGCGGTGGCCAGAGCGGAGAGATCCTGGTGACTCGGGACAGCGGCACCGTGCGGATCCGGATCAACGAACTCCAGGTGGTGACCCGATGAGCCTCGCGACGCGCAACGGAACCGGGTCGGTGGACGCACCGGTCAACCCGCCCAAGGTGGTCCGGCAACGTCGGGTCCGCCCAGGGTTGCTCGGTCTCGCCGTACTCCTCATCGCCCTGGGTGGGCTGGGCGCGGCGTTCGCGGTCACCTCGGTCCGGGCCACCGGCAGCTATCTCGCGGTCGCCCGGCCGGTGGAGGTGGGCCGGGAGGTCACTGCCGCCGACCTGATCACCGTGCAGGTCGCCGGCGGTCAGGGGCTGCGCCCGGTGCCCGCCGGCCGGCTCGACGAGGTGGTCGGCAAACGGGCCGCTGTGACGCTGGTCCCGGGCACCCTGCTCACCCTGGGGCAGATCACCGACAATCCGCTGCTCGGCCCCGACCAGCAGCAGATCGCGCTCGGCCTGAAGACCGCCCAGGTGCCGGCTCGTCAACTGCACCCCGGGGACAAGGTCCTGCTGGTGAGCACCCCGGATCGCAGCAACACCGGGGACCCGGCCGCCGCCGGCACCAGATTCCCGGCGACCGTGATCGACATGGTCAGCCCGGCCAACGACGACAAGGTGCTGTACCTGGCGCTGCCCACCCGGGACGTACCCGCGGTGGTGGCCCTCACCGCGCAGGCGCGCATCGCCGTCGTGCTGACCGAAGCGGCCTGAGCATGGCGATCATCGCGCTGGTGTCCGCGAAGGGTTCGCCCGGCGTCACGACCTCCGCGCTGGCCTGCACGCTGGCCTGGCATCGACGGCTGGTGCTCGCCGAGTGCGACCCGGCCGGCGGCTCGATCCTCGCCGGCTACCTCGGCGGCCAGTTGGACGGCCCCCGCGGCATCGGCGAACTGGCCGTCGGGGAGCTGCGCGACGGCAACCTGGAGACCGCGTTCTGGTCGCAACTGGTCGACCTGGACGCACCCCGTCGGGAACGACTGCTGCTGCCCGGGCTCGTCGACCCGGCCCAGGGTGGCAGCGTCACCCCGCTCTGGCAGCGGTTCGCCGACTACTTCAACGCCCTCGACCGCGGCACCCCCGGCTACGACGTCCTTGTCGACTGCGGCCGGTTGCACGTGACCGGGCCACCGTGGCCGGTGCTGCGGGCGGCCTCGGTGGTGCTGCTGGTGAGCCGGGCGCAGCTGCCGGACCTCTCCGGCACCCGCGCCGCGGTCACCGCGATCGAACGGGACTTCGCCGAGCACCGGGTGCCACCCGGCACCCTGCGGCTGCTGCTGGTCGGCGGCGGACACGGGCGAGCCGAGATCAGCCGCGCCCTGAAACTGCCGGTCATCGCACGGCTGCCACACGATCCGCGTACCGCCGGGGTGCTCGCCCTGGGCGGGACCGTCCGGACCGGACGGCCGCTGATGCGCGCGGCCGCCGCGTTGGAGGTGCCGGTCGGCGCGCTCCTGGAGCGGCGGCAGGCCCGGCTGGCGTGGCCCGTGCAGCAGGAGGTCCCGGATGCGGTTTGAGCCGGTCTCCACGGATCCTCGCCAACAGCCGCCGAGCGCGACCTCCACCGAGCCGCCACTGGCCGTGCCGAACGGCCGGCACCACCAGTCCATGCCGATGCCGCAGCCGGTGCCCGCCGCCACACCGCCGCCGGCCTCGGCGCCGCGACCCCGGATGGACTTCCAGGTGGTCCGGGAGCTACGCCGGGAACTCACCGAACGGCTCACCCTGTGGCAGCGCGGCCGGGAGTTCACAGTCGACGAAGAGGACACCGAGCGGGCCCGGCTGGCCGTCACTGTGGTCGCCGAGTACGCGGACTTCGTCCGCCGGGCCGGCACCCCGATGGCTGCCGGCGAGGAGCGTCTGCTGCTCGACCAGGTGACCGCCGAGCTGGTGGGGCTCGGTCGGCTACAGACGCTGCTTGTCGACGACACCATCGAGGAGGTGCACATCCTCGGCTGCGACCAGGTACGCATCACCCGGCACGGCGGTGGGGTGGACTGGGCCGAACCGATCGCCGACAGCGACGCCGAACTGGTGGAGATCCTCCAGGCGGCGGCCCGCCGGGCGGGCGCGACCGAGCGGTCGCTGTCCACGGTGAAGCCCACCCTCGACCTGCAACTGCCCGACGGCAGCCGGCTGGCGGCGGTGTTCCTGGTCAGCCACCGCCCGTACGCGGTGATCCGCAAGCACAACACCCTGGACGTGAGCCTCGACGACATCGCCGGCGCCCGGGGTGACCTCGACGAGATGATCGACCCGCTGCTGCGCGACTTCCTGCGCGCGGCGATGCGCGCCGGGTTGAACATCATGGTCGCCGGGTTGGCCGGTGCCGGCAAGACCACGATCATCCGGGCGTTGATGAACGAGATCCCGCCCGACGAGCCGTACGTGCTGCTGGAGGAGAGCCGCGAACTGCTGCCGGCCCGCCGCCGGGAGCGGCACCGGGCGGTGATGAGCTTCGAGGCCCGGGAGGGGCACGGCGAGCGCGGCTTCGACGGGCGTCCGGCCGGTGAGGTGACCATCGCCGACCTGATCCCGCTGTCGCTGCGGATGGGCGTGTTGCGGATCATCGTGGGTGAGGTGCGGTCCCGGGAGATCGTGCCGATGCTCCAGGCGATGACCACCAGCCGGGGCTCGATGTGCACCATCCACGCCCGCACGGCCTCCGGGGTGGGCGAACGGA
>NZ_JBEXHQ010000012.1:0-142604 GCF_040607915.1 Micromonospora sp. NPDC005215
AATCTCTTCACGTTCTGCCGCTGACAACCGTCCAGCCACCACAACCACCTCCATCACCATCAACGAAGGTGTTGCAACCAGCGGTTGACCCCAAGGGCGCAACGGATAGTGTCCAAGATCTACCCTGCCAGCCCTCTCTGCCAGCGGCGACAGCGCGCGGCAACCGGCGGCGGGGCCGCGGCGGCTGGCGGCGGCGGGGCCGCGGCGGCGGGCGGCGGCGGGTGTCCGGGGCACGCCTACGGGGCGGAAGGGCGAGGACATCGCCGGCACTAGCCTGGGGTGGCGCATTCATCAACCACGGAGGACCAAGGGGACGCATGGCGTACGTGCTTCTGGGGATCGCCATCCTCGCCGAGGTGGTGGCGACCAGCCTGATCAAGAGCACCGCCGGATTCAGTCGGCTCTGGCCGACGGTGACGTGCCTCGGCGGCTACGCACTGGCGTTCCTCCTGCTGGCCCAGGCCGTCAAGGAGATCCCCATCGGTGTGGCGTACGCCCTCTGGTCGGGTCTGGGCACCGCGGCCATCGTGGCGATCGGGGCGGTGTTCCTGGGTGAGTCGGTGGGGCTCGCCAAGTTCACCGGCATCGCGCTGATCATCGCCGGGGTGGTCATCGTGAACCTGGCCGGGGGGCACTGACCGCTGTGGTTCCCGGTGGCCGGGTCCGACGTGGACCCGGCCACCGGTCCGACGGTCAGCTCGCCGTGCAGCTCACCACCGGCGGGCTGTTGGTGCCGGTCCAACTGCCGAGGAAGCCGAAGCTGGCACTGGTCCCGGCGGCCAGCCGTCCGTTGTAGTCCGTGTTGCGGGCGTTCACCGTGGTTCCGCTGCTGGTGAGGGCCACATTCCAGGACTGGGTGACGCTCTGGCCGTTGGCGAAGGTCCACCGGGCGGTCCAGCCGGTGATCGCCCTGGCGCCGGCGGTCACCCGTACCTCACCCTGGAAGCCGCCCTGCCACTGGTTGGTCACCGTGTACGTCGCCGTGCAGCCACCCGCGGGCGGCGGCGTGGTGGGTGGCGGCGTGGTCGGCGGTGGCGTCGTGGGCGGTGGGGTGGTGGGCGGTGGCGTGGTCGGCGGGGGAGTGGTGGGTGGGGGTGTGCCACCGAAGACGCTGGCCTCCCGGGCGGTCTGCCGGATTCCGTTGGCGCCGTTGAAGAGCCGCTGACCCCAGGTGGTCAGGTTGGCCGGGTTGAAGTTGGTGGCGAGGTCGAGATACTCCACCCCACCGCCGTTGCCACTCCACGACCAGCCCAACCAGCCGATCCCGTTGGCCTGGCTGTAGGCGAGGATGGTGTCCTCGTCCGGGTCACCGTCGGAGTGGTTGAAGCCGAATTCACCGACCACGATCGGCAGCCCGGCGGCACGGAAACGACCGAGGTAGTCGCTGATCTCCGCGGCGGTGTCGAAGACCCCGTACATGTGGATGGAGAAGACGGTGTTGCGGGCCGGGTCGGCGGCGAAGACCGACGCGGCGTTGTCCCGCATGGTGAAGGACCAGTCCTGACCCCAGTTCGGCGCGTCCACCATGATCGTGTGGGTCAGCCCGCCGCTGCGGAGACGTTTGATCGCGTTGGCGTTGTCGGTGGCCCAGGAGCCGTAGTTCTGGTTGCCGTACGGCTCGTTGCCGATGTTGACGATGACGTATCTTTCCTGGCCGACGAGAACGTCGGCGAGGCTGAGCCAGTAGTCGACGGCCCGGTCGAGGGTGATTGCCCCACTCTGCTCGCCGTACCCGGTGGTGTCGTGCACCTCCAGCACGCAGATCAGCCGGTTGGCTTTGCAGGTCGAGATGACGGTGGCGACGTCGGCGTTGGTGTTGCGGGTCCACCGGTCTCCGCTGGAGAGCACCACCCGCACGGTGTTCGCGCCGAGCGCCTTGACGTCGGCGAAAGAGCTGGTCTGCTGCGGATACCAGGTGTGCGCGTGGTTGACGCCGCGCATGACGAATTCGGTGCCGTTGGCGTCGTACAGCTTGCCGCCCGCGACGGAGAAACCGGCCGCGGCGTGCGCCGGCTGGCCGAACGCCAGCAGGGCGACGAGCAACGCGAGCAGGGCCGCGCCGGCGGCGGTGAGTCGAGTCTTCATGGCCTTCCTCAGGGAGGACCCCCGGTGCCCGACAGGGGTGGGACGTGACAGGGGAAGGCGGCTGCAGCCCGGCAGCCGCGCCCGACTCCCGGCGCACGCATCAGGGTAGGGCGATGGGTTGGTCCTCGCAACCGGTTCAGTTGACAGACCCGGACTCCGGACAGCCGCAACGGCCCACGCGAACGCGGGCCGTCACGGAGCGATCATCCCCACCACAGGATGTGCGCCACCTCCGGCTCTTAACCGGTTAAGACCGACGGTAGGCAGGTCACCGTCATCCGTCAAGCACTGCCATCCAGAACCGGACGGGAGGGTTGACCGCGGCCGACGGGGGTATCCCGGGAACGATCAGCCAGTGAGAGGGGATACCAGGATGGTCAGCGTCGGCTACACCCTGATGGGCGAACAGGCCGGTCCCAAGCAGTTGGTCGACCACGCGGTCCGGGCCGAGGCGGCCGGCTTCGACCAACTGGTGATGTCCGACCACTACTACCCCTGGCTGGACTCCCAGGGCCACTCTCCGTACGCCTGGTCGGTGCTCGGAGCGGTCGCCCACGCCACCTCCCGCGCCCAGCTGATGTCGTTCGTGACCTGCCCGATCCGCCGCTACCACCCGGCCGTGGTCGCGCAGAAGGCCAGCACGATCGGGGCGCTCTCGGACGGCCGGTTCACCCTCGGTCTGGGTGCCGGGGAGAACCTGAACGAGCACGTGGTCGGTGGCTGGCCGCACGTGCAGCAGCGGCACGAGATGTTCGAGGAGGCGTTGCAGATCATCCGGCCGCTGCTCAACGGGGAGACGCTTACCTTCTCCGGCAACCACTTCGACGTGCCGGACGCCTACGTCTGGGACCGCCCGGAACGGCCGGTGCCGATGGCCGTCGCCGCGTCCGGTCGGCAGTCCGCGACGTTGGCCGCCGAGTACGGCAACGGCATCATCTCCACCGAACCCGACAGGCACATCCTCGAGATGTACGACGACGCCGGCGGCGCCGGCCAGCCCCGGTACGGGCAGGTGGCCATCTGCTACGGCCCGGACGAGGCGGAGTGCCGCAAGATCGTGCACGACCAGTTCCGTTGGTTCGGGATGGGTTGGAAGGTCAACGCCGACCTGCCCGGCCCGGAGTCCTTCGCCGCCGCCACCCAGTTCGTCAGGGAGGAGGACGTCGCCGAGGGCGTCCCCTGCGGGCCGGACATCGACGCGCACGTCGAGGCGTTCCGCACGTTCGTCGACGCCGGCTTCACCCACGTGGCGATCATCCAGGTCGGCGGGGAGACCCAGCCGATGTTCCTGGACTGGGCGCAGGAGCAGCTACTGCCCCGGCTGCGGGCGTTGTGAAGCCGACGCCCGGCTGTCACTTCGGTCCGGCGGAGCTACGGCTCGCCATGGCTGCGCCCCGGCCAGCAGCCGGCCTGACCAGCGAGTGGCGGCTCGTCGACGGGCTGCGCACCCACACCCGGCGCAGTACGGCACCGGGGACCGGGACGCCGCCCGTGGTGCTGGTGCACGGCCTGGCCGTCTCACACCGTTACCTCACCCCGCTGGCCGTCGCGCTCGCCACCACCCACCCGGTGTACGTGCCGGACCTGCCCGGCTTCGGGCTGACCGAACACCCCGACGGCGCGTACGACGTCCACCGGCACGCCGCGCACCTGGCCGCCTGGCTGGCCGAGTACCGGCTGCCGCCGGTCTGCCTGCTCGGACACTCGTTCGGCGCGGAGGTGGCCGCCGCGCTCGCCGCGAACCACCCGAACGCGGTACGTGCTCTGGTGCTGGCCGGGCCGACAAGTGACCCGTCGGCCCGGTCCCGCACGGCCCTGTTCGGCAGGTGGCTGGTGGACTGCCTGCGCGAAGCGCCGTTGCAGGCGCCGATCCTGGTCCGCGACATCTGGAACGCCCGGCCCTGGCGGGTCTTCGCGACGCTGTCGCACTCGGTGCACAACGCGATCGAGGAGGACCTCGTTCGCGTCACCGCGCCAACCCTCGTCGTGACCGGTGCTCGCGACCCGGTCGTACCGGCCCCCTGGCGCGACGAGGCGACCCGGCTCGTGCCGGACGCAAGCGTGGTGGTCGTTCCCGGTGCCGCGCACAACGTGGTCACGACCGCCCCGACCCAGGTCGCGGATGCGTGCCGCCGCCTGCTCGCCCCACATTCCGCACTCTCGGACAGGTGACCCTCATGCGCTTCGGCAACACGGAGATCCGCCCGCTCGGCGGTGGCCTCGGCTGCCTCCTGATGATCCTCTTCTCGATCCTCGCCTCGGTGGTGCTCACCGTCCTGCTCAACCTGGTGCTCTGAGGCTCACCCCGTCCACGCCTCAGGCGCCGGTTGCGGCCGGGCCGAGGTCGAGTGTGGTGAGCAGCGGATAGTGGTCCGAGGCGCGGTTCGCCGTTCCGCCCCGGAGCACCCGGCACTCGCGCGTCCGCTCCGCCACGTCGCGCGTGCCGAGCAGGTAGTCCAGTCGCATGCCGGCGAACTCGGCCCCGCCGAAGCGGGTGGGCACGGTGTGGCCGTCGGCCTCCGGCGCCCCGACGTTGCACGACGGCCAGAGGTCGACAAGGTCGGCGGCGAGCAGCCGGGCGATCGCCCGGGTGTCGACGGCCCCACCGAAGCGGCGCAGATGCCGCCGCCGGTAGAGGGCCGGCATCCCGGCCAGCCGCTCGGTGTGGTCGACGCCCGGGTCGAGCGAGTTGAGGTCACCGGTGACAAGTGTCAACGGTCCCCGGGCCCGTCGCACCGCCCGGACCAGCCAGTCGGCCTCCATCCGCCGCCGTCCACCGGAGTACGGGTAGAGGTGGGCACCGAGCACGGTGAGCGGGCCGGCGGCGGTCGCCACCACGACGCGGGCGGCGGCGTGGTGGAACGGCCGGCGTAGCGGCCCCGCCTCGACGACCTGGTACGGCGGCCGGACCAGCACCGCCACCGGCTGACCGAGACAGGACCGGGCCAGGTGCGGCGTCATCCCCACCCGACCCGCCACGCCTGCCATCAGCCCGTCGCTGTCGAAGCCGCGCAGCTCCTGGAGGGCCAGCACGTCCGGCGCCTGCTCGTCGATGACCCGGACCACCTGCTTTAGCCGGTCGCCGCCGCCGCGGTCCCGACCGCCGGTGCGGATGTTCCAGGTCATCAACCGCAGCACTGTGGCGCTCAGTCGGCTCGGCCGGCGCGCGCCAGCTCGTCGTCGAGGGTGTCCACGTCCTCCGACTCGACGGCCGGTTGGTTGCCTTCCCTCAGGTCGGCGTTCGGGCGGATGACGAGGTAGAGCAACCCGATCCAGAGCGCGGAGAGCAGGATCGCGCCCATGAAGTCGGTCGGGTGGTGCATGCCCCGGTACATCCGGGAGGTGGCGACCCCGGCCGGCATGATCACGGCCAGCGCCACGAAGATCCAACGCCACCACCTGTCGGTACGCGGGAACACGATGACAGTGATGGCCAGCCAGACGCAGATGGTGGCCGCGATGTGCCCGGACGGGAACGACGAGGTGGGCATCTGCCCGTCGAGGTTCTCCACCGCCGGGCGCGGTCGGTCGACGGCGCGGGCCGACGCGAGGAACAGGGTCAGCTCCCCCACCATCGCCAGCGCCACGAACAGCACCGGACGCCAGCGACGCCAGACCGCCAGCACCAGTGGGCAGAACACCAGCGAGATGATCAGGATCGCGTGGGTGTCGCCGAACTTGCTCCACCACCAGCTCACGTCGGTCAACACGTCGGTGTGCCGCTCGGCGAACCAACGCGGCACGTCGGTGTCGAGGGTGTCGAAGACGGTGCCCTTGGCGTGATAGCTGACGTACGTGCCGAAGCCATACAGCGCCCCGAACACGAGCACCCAGCCCACCAGCAGCTCGGCCACCGCCGAACGGGGGTGGGCCAGCACGTGCTCCTCGGCCGGGGCGGCGGCGATGTCGTGCCCGGCCTCCGGCTCCAGGCCCTCGGTCAGCGGCGGCACCGGCCGCCCGCGCTCGCGCCGCCACAGCCGGAACGCGTACGCGGTGACGCCCAGCCAGGCCGCGCCGAGCAGCCAGCCGGCCAGCACGTCGGAGATGAAGTGCACGCCCAGCGCGATCCGGGTCAGGCCGATCACCGCCACCAGCACGCTGACACCGACGATCGCCGGCTTGCGCCAGCGGGGCGCCATGGCCGGCAGGAACACCAGCAGCAGTGCCCCGTACGCGACGAACGAGCCCAGCGCGTGCCCGCTCGGGAAGCTGTTGCCCGGTGCGCTGGCGATCGGCACGTCCACCACCGGGCGGAGCCGACCGACAAGCGTCTTCAGCGACGGGTCGAGGATCAGGCCACCGACCCCGGTGATGATCAGGTAGACGGCCAGCCGTGGCTGTTTCCGAATCAGCAGCCCGACCACGGCGACGCTCACCAACCAGATCAGGATCGGTCGGCCGCCCAGGTCGGTCACCGCCTGCAGAACGGTGACCAGGGCGTGGTGTGGGGCGACGAGCCCGTTGAACCATTCGGCGACGGCATGGTCGCCGTCCTGCAACGGGCTCCACCGCACCCGGACGAGCAGCAACAGCAGCCCGAAGGCCACCCCGGCGCCGGTGACGGCCGCCAGACCCACGATGCTCCGCTCGGCGAAGTGACCGATCGGACGTCGCGCCATCTCCTTGACCGCGGTCACCCCGCACCTCCCTTTTCTGTCTGGCGAGGCGCTTTACCCGATCCGCGTCCGTCGTACACGCCGGTGCCGCTAGAGCGCCGTCATGTCTCCGGTGTCGAGCAGCTCGGCACGGTCGGTGTCGGGCTCCCAGAGGTCTGGTTGGGCCGGCTCCCGTACCCCGATGCGCAGCGCCTCCAGCTGGGCGGCGAAGGCCAGCCCGCCGAAGAGCGCCATCCCGGTCAGGTTGGCCCAGAGCAGCAGCGCCATCATGCCGGTCAACGCGCCGTAGGTCTGCCCGAAGCCGTCACTGAACCGCACGTACGCGGCGAGCAGCAGGCTGGCCAGCCACCACAGGACCGTGGCGATGCCGGCGCCGAAGAACAGCCAGGACAGGCCGGGCTGGTTGCGTCGTGGCGCGTGCCGGAACAGCACGGCGACGGCGAGGACGGTCAGGCCGAAGCTCAGGGGGAAGCGGATCACGTCCCAGATGCCGTTGGCGAGCGCACCCCACTCGTAGTGCTCGCGCACCGAGTCGCCCATCGCGCCGCCGCCGACCAGGATCAGGAAGCCGGCGAGCGCGGGCAGACCCGCCGTGACGGCCAGCACCGCGGCGCGGAGGTACTTCCACAGCGCCGGGCGGTCCCGCTCGACACCGTAGATGCGGTTGGCGCCCCGCTCGATCTGGGCCATGGTGGTGGTCAGCGCGAACAGGCCGGTGAGCAGACCGAGGCTGAGCGCCAGTTCCCCGGCGTCCTCGACGCGTTCGCCCTCCCCGAGCAACTCGCCGACCATCTGCGCGCTCTGGCCCGGGGTGAGCGCCAGCACGGTGTCGGCGACCACCCGGCCGCCCTCCTCGACGCCCAGCTCGCTGATCAGGCCGGTGAGGGCGATCAGGAACGGCACCACGGCGAGGCAGAGTTGCAACCCGAAGGCGCGGGAGTGGCTGAACCCGTCGCCGTAGCGGAACCGGATGAAGGCGTCCCGCAGCAGGTGCCAGCCGCCCTCCCGGCGCAGCGTGTGCCAGGCGTCGTCGGCGGACAGCTCCTCGTCGGCCATCAGCCGGGTCTCCGGCACGATCCGGGTGCTACTCACGGCGCGCGTCCTCGATCAGCTGCTCGCCCCGCTCTCCGGCGCCTTGCGCGTCGACGGCCAGGTCGGGGGTGTCCTCTGGTTGGGGGACGCAGAGCCAGAGCGCCTGGGGCCGGACTTCTGCCGCCAGTTGCCGGTCCGGAGAGATGAGGTCGCCGTCCAACTCCCGGGGTTGGGCCCGGTTGCTGGTGATCACCACGCGCCGGCCCCGGAACACCTCCATGCGCGGCACCTGGCCGCTGCGGCGGATCACCGCCCAGCCGAGCGCCAGCCAGTGCCGCAGGTTGTGCGGGGTGAGCACGGCGACGTCGAGCCACCCGTCGTCCGGTTCGGCCTCGGTGAGCAGGTGCACGCCGCCCTGGAGCCGGCCGACGTTGGCGATCAGGACCGAGCGGGCCCGGCGACGTACCGGCGGGCGGTCGTCGATGCGGATCTGCACCCGCATGGGCCGGTCCCGCAGGTGGCGGGCGGCTCCCATGACGTACGCCGGCCAGCCGATGCGGGCCTTGGTGGTCTCGGAGGTGGCGGCGAGCATCTGGGCGTCGAAGCCCATACCGGCCATCACTGTGAAGTACTGGTCCTCGACGGCGCCGACGTCCAGCAGCCGTCGACCCCGCTCGATGGCGACCTGCAGCCCGGCGGCCAGGTCGGTGGAGAGACCGAGGTTGGCGGCGAGCAGGTTGCCGGTGCCCTGCGGCAGCACGGCGAGGGCCACGTCGGTGCCGACCAGCGCGCTCACGCAGGACATCACGGTGCCGTCGCCACCGCAGGCGAAGACCAGGTCGACGCCGGCCTTCACGGCCTGCTCGGCCTGACCGCGGCCCGGGTCGTCGACTGTCGTTTCATACCACTGCGGCTCGGGCCAGCCGGCCGCGTTGAGCGCGTCGTTCACGGTACGGCGCAGCTCGTCGAGATCGTCGACCTTCACCGGGTTGACCACCACGGCGGAGCGCAGCCCACCGTCGCCGCCCGAGGGCCGCCTGTCCTGTCCAGCATCCACGGGCGCCAGTGTGCAGCACCGGGGCACCTTCAGCGACCCAGCGGGGGGCTCGCGTCGAAAGTGCCACAGACACGTTTCAACGCGAGCGCACCCGTCAGGCCGCCGCCCGGAGGGCGCTCTCCACCCGTCGGCGCAGATCGTCGAGGTCGATGCCGGACTCGGTGAGCACCAGCGCGCCCAGCCCGTGGCCCTCCCGGAGCACGCCGAGCAGGATGTGCTCGGTGCCGATGTGCTTGTGGCGCAGGCGCAGCGCCTCGCGCAGGGACAACTCCAGCGCCTTCTTGGACCGGGGCGAGAACGGGCCGCCGAGGTACCGCCGCCGGCGACCCCAGCGGCTGCGCGGCGCCGGTACGGCCTCGCGCAGCGCGTCCGGGCCGAAGGACTGCTCGATGCGGGCCACGATCGCGGCCAGGTCGATGCCGATCTCCCGCAGGGCCGCCGCGTCCGCGTCGCCGAGGCCGGCGCCACCGCTGGCGGTGTGTCGGCGGACGCGCTCGCGCAGGTCGTCGGCGCGCACGCCGGCGTCGGCGAGCACCCGGCTGGCCAGGCCGGCGTCGTCGGCGAGCAGGGCGAGCAGCAGGTGCTCGGTGCCGACCGGCCGTTGGCCCTCGGCCCGCGCCTCCTCCAGCGCCCGGCGCACCACGCCGCGCGCCCGGTCGGTGAACCGTTCGAACATCACGCCTCCCAGGATGAGTTGACCGCCGGTCGCCCGGCGTGTTTCTTGTGCACCGCCTGCCGGCTGACCTCGAGCGCGTCGGCGATCTCCTGCCAGGACCAGCCCTGTCGACGGGCGTTGTCCACCTGGACCACCTCGAGCCGCTCAAGCAGCCGGCGCAGCGCGCGGACAGCGCGCAGCCCGACCCGGGGGTCGGTGCTGCCGGCTGCCGCCGCGAGTTCTGTCGCCTGACTCATGTCGTCAACATACGTTGACAGTGCCTGTGCTGTCAACCCCGGTTGACGATCGGGTGGTGCCCGAACCGGCCCGCCGCCGTGTCCATCGGACTACCCTCGGTCAGGGACAGCTTGGTGAGGCCGGGCGCGACGCCCGGGAGGTGATATCGATGGCCGCAGCCACCGACGGGGCGGTGCTTGTCGGCCTCGGCTCGGATCTCGACCTGCCGGTCGTCGAGCAGGCCGCGCAGGAAGCCGCCGGACACGGCCGCGCCCTGCACCTGCTGCACACCTTCGACTGGCACGCGGCCTTCGCCGCGGACAGCGTCGCCGCACCCCGCGACCGCGCCGAAGAGCTGCTCACCCGGGCCGCCCAGCTTGCCCACCAGGCCGAATCCGGACTGACAGTGAGCAGCGAGATCGTCGAGAGCGCCATGCTGGCCACCCTCATCCGCCGATCGGAGACGGCCTTCCTGCTGGCGGTCGGCGACAGCGGGATGGCCGGCAGCGGCCAGTGCGTCCCGGCCGAGACACCCGCCGTGCAGTTGGCCGCACGGGCCGGTTGCCCGCTGCTGGTGGTCCGCCGCGAGCCGCCACCGCAGGGCCCGGTGCTGGTCGGGGTGGACGGCTCGCCCAGCTCGCACCTCGCGCTGCAATGGGCTGTGGAATGCGCCGCCCGCCGGGACACCCGGCTACTCGTACTACGGGTGGTGGAGCAGGACGAGGACACCGACGCCGTCGCCGAGCAGCTCAGCGA
This sequence comes from Micromonospora sp. NPDC005215, assembly GCF_040607915.1. Lineage (NCBI taxonomy): Bacteria > Bacillati > Actinomycetota > Actinomycetes > Micromonosporales > Micromonosporaceae > Micromonospora > Micromonospora sp. NPDC005215. The sequence continues at coordinate 10,439 of NZ_JBEXHQ010000012.1, forward strand.
GGCGCTGGCCCGACATGTCGGGCGCGACGGCTCGGTGCCCACCGAGTGCCGAGTCGTCCGCGGCGATCCCGGTCAGGTGCTGATCGACACGTCCCGCGCGTCGCAGGTGGCGCTTGTCGCCGCCCGCGGCGACGAACCGGGACGAGGGATGCTGGGCGCGGTCGCCCAATCCCTGCTCTATCACTCCCCCGCACCGGTGGTCGTCGTCCGTGGCCTGACCGAGGCGCCGCTGACCGCCCCGGGTGCCCGGCCGGCGCGGGACCAACGGCCCTGACCCGGGGCGTTCGCGGCGGCGAAGCTGGACGCCGGACGCCCCACTCCTACCCGCGAGAGGCAGCCTGATGGACACCGCTCTCGACGTGCAGCGCGCCCTCACCGACGACGAGCTGCGCCGGCTGGACGCCTACTGGCGCGCCGCGAACTACCTCACCGTCGGGCAGATCTACCTGCTGGGCAACCCGCTGCTGCGGGAGCCGCTGACCCCCGACGACATCAAGCCGCGGTTGCTCGGACACTGGGGCACCAGCCCCGGGCTCAACCTCATCTACGCCCATCTCAACCGGGTGATCGTGGCGCGTGACCTCAACGCCATGCTGGTCACCGGCCCCGGGCACGGCGGCCCGGCCATCGTGGCCAACACCTGGCTGGAGGGCACCTGGTCGGAGCGCTACCACGACGTGGCGCGCGACGAGGCCGGGATGTCCAAGCTCTTCCGCCAGTTCTCCTTCCCCGGCGGCATCCCCAGCCACGTGGCGGCGGACGTGCCGGGTTCCATCCACGAGGGCGGCGAGCTGGGGTACGCGTTGAGCCACGCCTACGGCGCCGCGTTCGACCACCCGGACCTGGTGGTGGCCTGCGTGGTCGGCGACGGCGAGGCGGAGACCGGGCCACTGGCCGGCAGTTGGCTCTCCGACGTCTTCCTCAACCCGGCGCGCGACGGCGCCGTGCTGCCCATCCTGCACCTCAACGGCTACAAGATCGCCAACCCGACGGTGTTGGCCCGGATCCCCGAGGCCGACCTGCTCGACCTCATGCGCGGTTCGGGCTACCAGCCGTACGTGGTGGCCGGCGACGACCCCGCCCAGGTGCACCGCATCCTCGCCGCGACGATGGACCGCGCGCTGGACGAGATCGCCGAGATCCAGCGGCGGGCCCGTTCCGGCGGCGTCGTCGAACGTCCCCGCTGGCCGATGATCATCCTGCGTACGCCGAAGGGCTGGACCGGCCCGAGCCAGGTGGACGGCGTCCAGGTGGAGGGCACGTACCGCGCCCACCAGGTGCCGCTGTCGGGGGTCCGCGACAACCCGGCCCACCTGGCCGAGTTGGAGCGGTGGATGCGCGGCTACCAGCCCGAGGAGCTGTTCGACGCCACCGGCGCGCCGGTGGACGAGCTGCGCACGCTGCCACCGCGCGGGGACCGGCGGATGAGCGCCAACCCGGTCACCAACGGTGGCGTGGTACTGCGCGACCTGGCCCTGCCCGACTTCCGCGACTACGGCGTGGACGTCCCCGAGCCGGGCCAGCCGATGGCCGGTGCGACCGGGGTGCTGGGCCCGTGGATCCGCGACGTCATCAGCGCCAACCCGCAGACGTTCCGACTGTTCGGCCCGGACGAGGTCGCCTCCAACCGGCTGGGCGCGGCGTTCGAGGTGACCGGCCGGGCGTGGGTCGCCGCCACCGTTCCCGGCGACGACCATCTCTCCCCCGACGGCCGGGTCATGGAGGTGCTCTCCGAGCACCTGTGCCAGGGCTGGCTGGAGGGCTACCTGCTGACCGGCCGGCATGGCGTCTTCACCAGCTACGAGGCGTTCATCCACATCGTCGACTCGATGCTCAACCAGCACGCCAAGTGGTTGAAGGTGACCCGGGCCATCCCCTGGCGGCAGCCGCTCGCCTCGTTGAACTACCTGCTGTCCAGTCACGTCTGGCGTCAGGACCACAACGGCTTCTCCCACCAGGATCCCGGCTTCATCGACCACGTGGTCAACAAGAAGGCCGAGGTGGTGCGGGTCTACCTGCCGCCGGACGCCAACACCCTGCTCGCCACGATGGACCACTGCCTGCGCAGCCGGCATTACATCAACGTGGTGGTGGCCGGCAAGCAGTCGGCGCCGAACTGGCTGACGATGACCGAGGCGATCCAGCACACCCGACGCGGCCTGGGGATCTGGGAGTGGGCAAGCAACGACGGGGGCACCGAACCGGACGTGGTGCTGGCCTGCTGCGGGGACGTGCCCACCCTGGAGACGTTGGCCGCCGCCGAGCTGCTCCGCCAGCACCTCCCGGACCTGCGGGTGAGACTGGTCAACGTTGTCGACCTGATGCGACTCCAGACGGACACCGAGCACCCGCACGGTCTGACCGACAACGAGTTCGACACCATCTTCACCGAGGACCGGACGATCATCTTCGCGTACCACGGCTATCCCTGGTTGATCCACCGGCTGACCTACCGCCGCAACAACCACGACAACCTGCACGTACGCGGCTACAAGGAGGAGGGCACCACCACCACCCCGTTCGACATGGTGATGCTCAACGACCTGGACCGTTTCCACCTGGTCATCGACGTCATCGACCGGGTACCCGGGCTGGCCGCCCGCGCCGCGCACCTGCGGCAGCGGATGGTCGACGCCCGGCAGGCCGCCCGCGACTACACCCGCCGGTACGGCGAGGACGACCCCGAGGTCGCCGAGTGGCGCTGGGTCCGCGAAACCGACCCGACGAACCCCTGAGGAGGACGACGTGCGCGACGCGGAGATCCTGGTCGGCTACGACGGCTCCACCGACGCCTCGCAGGCGGTGGAGTGGGCGCTGGAGGAGTCTCGGCACAGCGGCCAACCGGTGCGGCTGGCGTACGTCTTCGAATGGCTGACCGTGGCCGGCTGGGTCGGTCCGGGTGTGGCGCCCGGGGTCTGGCCGGACGAGACCGCCCGCCGGCAGGTCGAGGACCTGGTCGGCAAGGCCGCGGCGGACGCCGCCGCCACCCACCCCGGGCTGACGATCACCGGCGAGGTGTACGACGGACCACCTGCCCTGGTGTTGCAGGAACGCTCGGCCGAGGCCGGCATGCTGGTGCTCGGCAGCCGAGGCCACGGCGGATTCGGTGGCCTGCTGGCCGGATCCACGGCCGTGTCGGTGGCCGCCCACGCACACTGCCCGGTCGTGGTGGTCCGCGACGGTACGGCCAGTGGACCGGACGACCCGGTGGCGGTCGGCGTGGACGTTTCGGAGCCGTCGCTGGTGGCGCTCGGTTTCGCGGCCGAACGGGCGGCACGCCGGCAGGTGCCGTTGCGGGTTCTGCACGCCTGGACTCCGGGTCCCGGTGGGGCGGCCGGGGTGCCCGACGAGCGGGCCGCGGTGGAGCAGGCGCTGGAGCCGTGGCGGCGAACGTTTCCCGAGCTGAGCATGACCGTCGACGTGATCCCGGGCAGCCCGGCGGCGATGCTGATCGAGGCGAGCCGGTCCGCGCAGTCGGTGGTGGTCGGCAGTCGGGGCCGGGGTGGGCTGGCGGGGATGCTGCTCGGCTCGGTCAGCCAGCAGGTGATCCAGCACGCCAGCTGCCCGGTCGCCGTGGTCCGGGAACGCTGAGCGCGCGGAGATCAGCTGGCCGTCGCTTGCCGGCGACCGGCTCGGGTGTCGGGTGGCACGGTGCCGGCCGCGACGAAGAAGGGCAACGCGACAATGAGGCGGTCGGCCATCGCCCGGTCACGTTGGTCCGTCAACCATGCGGTGGACTGCTCGTCGGTGATGGCACCCGTGTTGCGGGCGGCCCTGGCGAGTCCGGTGAGCATGTCCAACAACAGGGCCTGGGTGAACACGACAGTGCGGGCTGCCAGCGACACCTCCTGGAAGCCGGCGTCCAGGAGCAGGCTGCGGTAGCCGCGAGCGACCCGAGGCCGGGGAATCGTGTCGGCGCGGGCCTGGACGATCCGGCGGGTGAGGGCACCGTCGGACGAGTCGATGACGATGGCGTCCCAGTCCTGGCCGAGCAGCACGGCTCGGCCGCCGGAGCGCAGGACCCGCCGGGCTTCCCGGGCCGCGACAATCGGCTCGGCCAGCTGGTGCAGGACCTTGTCGGCGCGATATCCGGCCATCGTGGCGGTCCCGATGGGTAGCCGTTCGGCGGTACCGATCCGCAGGTCCGCATCCGGGTAGCGGGCGCGGGCAACAGCCAGCATCTCCTCGTCGGGGTCGATGCCGATGGCCTGGAACCCGTACGCGCTCAGTTCCGCGACGGCCCGCCCCGTGCCGGCGCCGACATCCACCACCTCGTCCGCGGGATTCAGGCACAGCAGGTCGTAGGAGTACCGCCGCAGCTCGATGATCGCGGGAAGTTCCTCGACGGCGTCCAACCGTGCCGCCACAGCGGATGTGCTGTCGGCAGGGCGTGCGTTCGCTTTCCGCTCTGACATCCTGGCAGCATGGGTCCTCACGTCGACGTGAAGTCAAGGCTGCCCATCGGTGCCGTCGCCGCGCGTTTCGGTCTCGCTCCACACGTCCTGCGCCACTGGGAGGCGACCGGCCTGCTGCACCCTGCCCGGACCGCCGATCACCGGCGTCGCTACGACACTCACGACATCGCACGCATCGCGGTCATCCTGCGGGCCAAGGAGGCCGGGCTGGCCCTGGACGAAATCCGCCGGATGCTCGCGGCAGATCCCCCGTCCCGGCGGCGGGTGCTGGCGGAGCAGCGCGTCCGGGTTGCTCAGCGGATCGCGCAGGACCAGGCCAGACTTGCCCTGCTGGACTGCGCCCTGGCCTGCGACCACGACGACGTCGCCGAGTGCCAGCACGTTCGCGAGGTGACGTCCCGACGAGCGACAGTCGATGCCATCGCGCCGGCGACGGCTGCCCGGCGTCAGTCGGCGGCGCGGCCCTCCTGACGGCCGCACCTCGGCTGTCGCGACGACATCGTCGACCCACCCTCGTGATCGTGGGATCAGCCGGCGAGCAGCCGGTCCAGCGGGCGGGGAACGCCGCCCGGGTCGAGGGCACCCACCAGCGCCTGGGCGTAGCGGGCCTTGCGGCCACTCATCGTGCCCAGGAAGCGACGCAGTTGCCGCTCGACCGACCGACCGCGCTGCGCGGGCTGGTTCTGGAAGACCCGGAACCGGGCCAGGTCCCGCTGCTCCGCGATGACCCGCTCGACGCCGTCGCTGCCGAGCGCCCGGATCAGCTCGTCCTCCAGGTCGGTCACGCAGACGTGGAAACCGAGCGCCTCCATCGCCGCCCGGGTCCGGCCGGCACCGAGGCCGGCGTCCTCCAATCCGCGCCGGAAGAAGTCCTCCTCGGCCTCGTCGCACAGCCCGCGTACGGTCACGGCGAGGCCCTGCGCTCCGCAGAGCCGCAGGTATCGAGAGGCGCTCATGGCGCCACCGATCGGCACCACGCACACGCCCTCGGCCGCCAGATCACGGTGCCGCCGCTCGGCCAACGCCTCCACCGCGCGCTGGTCGCTGACACCCTCGACGAGCACGACCGTCCGCAGACCGACGGCCAGGTCCCGGGCCGCCGCGCCGGCCGCCGTGGCGTCGGGACCGCCGGCCGCCCAGGCGTGTACGGCGGCTCGGAAGCGGTCCGGGTCTCGCACGGGGCAGAGTCTCGCAACAAGCAGCCCGCCCCGCCACCGGATTGTCGACGGTTGGCGTGCTCGCCCGCCGACCCTCTTAGAAAAGCCGCCCAGGGCATGGTCAACGGAGCCGCCGATTGCGAAACTGCTTCAATCCGCGTCCGCTGCCCGAGGCTGGCTCGACATCGGCACAACCGGACGGAGGGGAATGTCCAGCACACCGCTGTCCCTGCCGCGGCCATCCGCGCGGGCGCCCGAGTTCGGCCGGGACGCGCTCATCGTCTGCGAGAACCTGGTGCGGATCTACCAGACCGGTTCGATCGAGGTGCAGGCGCTACAGGGACTGGACCTGGCCGTGGAGAGCGGTGAGCTGGTCGCCGTCGTCGGGGCCTCCGGGTCGGGCAAGTCGACGCTGCTCTCCATCCTGGCCGGCATCGACGCCCCCACCGCCGGGCGGGTCCGGGTCGAGGAGTGGAATCTGCTGGCGATGTCGCGCGCGGACCGGGTGGACTACCGGCGGCACACCGTCGGGTTCGTCCGGCAACAGACGGCGAGCAACCTGATCCCTTACCTGACCGCACGGGAGATGGTGGACCTGCCGATGACGGCGGCCCGCACCGCGAAAAAGGAGCGCCGGGAGCGCGCGGCCGAGCTGCTGGACAGCCTCGGTGTCGCCGACTGCGCCGATCGGCGCCCCGGCCAACTCTCCGGAGGGCAGCAGATGCGGGTCGCGATCGCGGTGGCGCTTGCCAACCAGCCGCGGGTCCTGCTCGCCGACGAGCCCACCGGTGAGCTGGACGCCGCCACGTCCGCGGAGGTCTTCGGCGTGCTGCGGGACGTCAACCGGCGTTACGGCGTCACCGTTGTCGTGGTGACCCACGACCCGGAGGTCAGCGGCCAGGTCGAACGGACCGTCGCGATCCGGGATGGGCGCACCAGCAGCGAGGTGCTGCGCCGCACCACCACCGACGCGGCGGGCGACACCCACCTGATCGCCGAGGAGTACGCAGTGATGGACCGGGCCGGGCGGGTCCAGGTGCCCCGCGAGTTCCGCCAGGCGCTGGCGCTGACCCGACGGGTCCGGCTGGCCCTGGAACCCGACCACATCACGATCCGCCCCGACTCGGGAACCGGCGAATGAGTAACGAGCCGCTGCTCAGCGTGCGCGGCGTACACCGGCGCTTCCGCAGCGGGCCGGCCGTCGTACACGCCCTGCGCGGCGTGTCGTTCGACGTGGCCGCCGGTTCCATGGTGGCGCTCGTCGGCCGGTCCGGCTCGGGCAAGACCACACTGCTCAACGTCATCGGCGGCCTGGATTCCCCGGACGCCGGCACCGTGCACGTCAACGGCACCGACGTCACAGCGCTCGACGAGGATGGCCTGTCCCTGCTGCGGCGCGACAAGGTGTCATACGTCTTCCAGAGCTTCGGGTTGATCCCGGTGCTGTCGGCCGCGGAGAACGTCGCCGCCCCGCTGCGGCTGGCCCGCGCCGCCCCGACCGATCGCGAGCGGCGCGTCGAGTTGCTGCTGGAGCTGGTCGGGCTGGCCGACCACGCCCAGCAGCGGCCGGCCGAGCTGTCCGGTGGCCAGCAGCAGCGGGTGGCGATCGCCCGCGCGCTGGCCGCCTCGCCCCGGCTACTGCTCGCCGACGAGCCCACCGGGCAACTGGACGCCGAGACCGGCCTGTCGGTGATGGCCCTGCTGCGCGGGATAGTGGAATCCGAAGGCGTCACCGTACTGGTGTCGACGCACGACGCGGTGATGATGGCCTTGGCCGACCGGGTGATCCGCATCCACGACGGGCACCTCGACGAACAGGCGGCCGGGCAGCCGTACGAGCCCGTGCCGGACGTCAGGTGACGCGACGATGCTGAGGCTGGTCAGCCGGCGCGCCCGCGCGCAGTGGCCGTTGCTGGCAGCCCTCCTCGGGATCGTCACGATCGGCGCGACGCTGCTGGGCACCTGCACCCTGCTTGTCACCCGCACCGCCGAGCGGGCGCTGGAGGTCGCCATGGCCCGCGCCGCCCCCGCCGCCGTCGACGTGACCGTCTACACCGGCACCGTCGAGGGCCGGGACACGCCGTCCGTCGCCGCCGACACCCGCACCGTGGTGGCCTCCGCGCTCGCACCGTTCCCGGTGACAACAACCGCGCGGGCGTCGACAGTGCTGCGAGCGCTGCCGCCCGCGCTCGCCCCGGGCACCACCGTCGCGGCCCAGGCGTACCTGTCGGGGCTGGACGACCTGCCGGCCCGAGCCGAGCTGGTCACCGGGCGCTGGCCACAGCACCCTGGCGACGCGGTGCTGCTGGAGTCCACCGCACAACTGCTCGGCCTCACCCCCGGTCGCCGGGTGCGCCTCGGCGCCGAGCTGGCCCACGCGCCCGTCCCGGCCATCGACGTGACAGTCGTCGGTGTGGTACGCCCGCTGCCGGGGCGCGGCTGGGACCGCGACCCGCTGGCCGCGACCGGCTCCGCCACCGGCTACCGGGACGGCCGCTTCCTCCAGCCGGTCAACGCCTACGGCCCGTTCCTCGTCGACCTCGCCGACCTGGTCACCACGGGTGCCACAGTCGACCGGATGGAGGTCACCGCCCATCCGGACCTGTCCCACCCCAACCGCCGCGACCTGGAGACCGTGGCCGGGGCCGTCCGCGGTGCCGACCGCCCGCTGGCCGGCGCTCTCGGCGACCGCGTACAGCTCGCACGGGTCTCCTCGAACCTGCCGCTGACCCTGCGGGCCGCCGACGACCAACGGCACGTCACCGCCGCCGTCGTGCTCGCCATCGCCGTCCTCGGCGGTGTCCTGGCCGCGACGGCACTCGTCCTCGCCGGCCGGCTGACCGCTGGCCTACGCGCCGACGAGACCGCCCTGCGGTCCGCCCTGGGCGCCAGCCGTCGCCAACTCGCCGCCACCGCGACACTCGAGGCCGGGCTCGTCGCCGCCGTCGCCGCCGCGCTCGCGATACCGGCCTCGTCGGCCCTGCACGCCGGCCTGACCCACCTACCGCCGCTGGACGGCGCCGGCCTGACCGTCCGGCCGGCCATCGCCGGCGCCCAGGTCCTCGCGGTCGCCGGCGGCGCGCTGCTGCTCACCGCTGTGCTCACCGTCCTGGCGATCCGGCCCGTCCCGGCACCCGGTGACCGGCGCACCCGCCGCGAACTGCTGGCCCGATCCGGCGCCGACCTGGTGCTCGCGGTATTCGCCGCAGCCGGATGGTGGCAGCTGTACGCGCAGCCCACCACCGCCAGCCCACGCGCCGACGCGGTCCGGGTGCTCGCGCCGGCGCTGCTGCTCACCGCAGGCGCCGCCCTCGCGCTCCGGGTGGTACTGCCCGCCCTGCGCGGCGTCGACCGGCTGGCGTACCGCGCCCGTGGGCTGGCGCTTCCGCTGGCGGTCTCCGAGGCCGCCCGCCGGCCCCAGGCGGTCGCCGCCGGGCTGCTCGTCGGGCTTGCCTGCGCGGCCGGAACCTTCGGCCTCGCCTTCGACACCACGTGGCACCAGTCGCAGCGCGACCAGGCCGCCCTTTCCGTCGGCACCGACCTGGCACTCACCCTCAGCACGGCGCCGGTGGCCGGAGACGGCGCGGTCGTCAGCGCGACCACCGCGGGGGCGGTGAGTCCGGCCCTCGACCGTGGTACCGCCGTCGGTCAGTGGCTCGGCAACGCCGGCAGTGCGCCGCGCCTGGTCGCCGTCGACACCACCCGCGCCGACGCGCTGCTGCGCGGGCCGTTGGACAGCGACCGCGGATGGGCGGACGTGGGCGCCACGCTGGCGCCACGCACCCGGGCCACCGGCCTCGCCGTTCCGACTGGCGCCTCGCTCGTCCTGAGCGGGACCGCCCCCGGCGACACCTCGCTCACCGTGACGCCCCGACTGCTACTGCAGGACGCCACCGGCCTACGCACGTCCTGCACCGGTCCCGCCGTACCGCTCGACGGCCGGGAGGTTCGGCTGCCCGCCTGCGCGACGGCTGACGGGCTGCGCCTCGTCGCGGTCGCCCTGCCGGTCACCGCCGACGCGATCGGCGGACCCGTCGCCGTAGCCGTCACGCTCACCGTGCCGCCCGCCGGGTCGGCGGAGAGGTCCCCGGACGAATCGGAGTGGACCGCCACGTCCGCGCCGCCGGTCCCGAGCAAGTTGACCGACCTGACCGTCATGGTGTCCGCCACGCCGACGGGAACCGCGCTGCGGATGGCCGCGACCGTCGACCTCGGCGGCACCGCGGACGCCGCCCGGACCCTCGTCGCCACCGCCTTCCCGGACCCCGGCCCGGTGCCCGTCGCCGTCTCCGCCCGCTTCGCCAGCGAGGTCGGTGCCGACAGCGGCAGCCGACTCAGCGTCACGGTCGGCACCACGCCCGTCCCGATCGTCGTCACCGAGGTCGTGCCGACCGTGCCGTCCGCCCCCGGCGCCGTCGCCGTCCTGGCCGACCTGGACACGCTGTCCCGCGCACGCGCCGTCACCGGTGACCTGACGTTCCCGGTCGACGCCTGGTGGGTCGGCCACCCAGGCGGTCCCGGTGCCGCCGAGCGGGCCACCGCCCTGCACCTGGGCACCGTCGCGACCCGCGAGGCGGAGACCGCCCGCCTCACCGACGGCCCGTTGCAGGCCGGGCTGCCGGCCGCGCTCCGGCTCGTCGTCCCGGCCTCGGCCCTGCTGCTGCTCGCCGGCGTCGTCCTGCACGTCACCTGTGACCTACAGGTCCGCGCTGTCGAGGTGGCGCGGCTACGCGGCCTGGGGATGTCCCGGCGCGGCATCCGGGCCGTGCTGCTCGGCCAGCACGCCGGCGTTCTGCTGCCCCTGCTCACGGCGGGCGCGGTCGTCGGCGCGCTCGCCACCCGCGTCGTCGCTCCCCTGCTCGTGCGCTCCGACACCGGCGCCGCGCCCGTCCCGGCCGCCCAGCCACACTGGCCGTGGCCGGCCGAGGCCGCGCTGCTCGCCGTACTGCTGGCCGGATGCGTGCTGGCGGTCGCCATCGTGGTCACCGTCCAGGTCCGCCGGGCCGATGCCGCGCACCTGCGGGTGGCACCGTGAACCGGTGGCTGACCCGCCGCTGGCTGGCGCCGCACTGGCCCAGCATCCGCGGCCGTGGCCGTACCGACGCCGGACCGCTGCTGCTCACCGCCGCCGTCATCGCGGTCGTCGCGCTGCTCGCCGGGGCCGTGCCGGCGCTGCTTCGCGCCGCCGCCGACAGCGCCGTCCAGGACACCGTCCGCCGCGCCGGCCAGGACTCGAACGTCCTCGCACACGCCGACTGGGAACGCGACGACGGCCCGACCGGTGGGCGGGTCCGGATGCCCCGCCTCGCCGAGGACGTCGACAACTTCAGCGCCCGGGCGACATACGCGCTCGGGCCCGACCTGGACGCCGCGCTGCTCCCGCCCGTCGCCGTTGTCAACGGCCCGATCCTCACCATCACCGACGGCAGCGTGCCGCGTACCTTCCAGTTCACCTACCTGGCCGGTGACCTCGGCGGCCCGGACGTGACCTGGATCGCCGGCAGCGCGCCCGGCCCCACCGTGACCGACGAGTACGTCGAGATCCCCTACGACGGACCGCCCTGGCCGGTGCAGGTCGGCCTCTCCGAGGCGGACGCCGCCGCACTCAACCTCGGCCCCGGCGATCGAATCCCGGTAACGGACGGCCAGGGTCGCGACAAGGACGTCCGGATCAGCGGGATCTACCGACCCGCGGACAGCGCCGACCCCGCCTGGCGACTCGCTCCGGCGCTACTGCGCCCCGTGCCCGGCGCCGACGGCGTGGGAACCACCCGGTTCGCCGGCCTGCTGTCGCGCGAGTCGTTGTCGGACGCCCGGCTCGCCGTCGACGAGGACCAACTGCGGAGCACCGTCCACTTCGCCCCCGAAGCCGACGCGCTCACCTGGGATGCCACTGCGGCGCTCGCCAGCCAGGTGGTCAAGCTCAAGGCAGCCTCCGGCTCAGCAGGCGACAGCGGCCAGTCCCTGCGGTGGGAATCGCAGCTCGACACCGCCCTGCGCGACGCCCGTACCCGGAACAGCGGCGCTTCCGCACAGGCCGCCGTCCTGCTCGCCGGGGTGCTGACCGCGACGGTACTGGTCCTGCTGCTCGCCGCCGACCTGCTGGTCCGCCGCCGTACCCCGGCGCTGAGCGCCGCCCGGCAGCGGGGGGCGGCCCTACCCGACCTCGGTGCGGAACTGATCATCGAGTCCACAGTGGTGTCCCTGTCGGCCGCCGCCGTCGGGCTCGCGCTCGCCCGCGCGGCCGCTCCGGGCGTCTCCTGGACCTGGGCCGTCCCCGTGGTCCTGGCCGGTGCCGTCGCCGGGCCGGCGTTCGGCACCCTCGCCGCCGCTCGCGCCAGCCGCGACCGGCGCCAACCCGCCAACCCGACCGCTCGGCGCTGGATCCGGGCCACCAGCCAGCTGCGCCGCGCCGCCGTGGAGGCCGCTGTCCTGATCGCCGCGGTCGCCGCCTTCGTCACCCTGCACCAGCGCGGGCTCCTGCCCGTCGCCTCCGACGGCGACACCGGTGAGCTGACCGGCGACCTGATCCTGCCGATCAGCGCCCTCGCTCTGGGCGCGCTCGTCGGCGCGCTCGTCCTGCTCCGGCTGCTGCCCCTCGGGGCGCGGTTCGCGCTCCGGCAGGCCCTGCGCTCGCGCCGCCCGCTGGCCGTGTTCAGTGCCGCCCAGGCGGCCACAACCGCCGGGCGCGCGCTGCCGCTGCTGGTTCTGGTCAGCACCACGGCGCTCGCGTCGTTCGCGCTCATCCTCGGCACCACCGTCACCCGGGGTCTGGCCGACGGCGCGTGGAGCACCGTCGGCGCCGACGCCCGCCTCGACGTCGACGCCGAGGCCGCCACGCCCGCACTCACCGAGCGCATCGCCGCCGCACCCGGAGTAGGGCAGGTCGTCGTCGCGCAGGTGACCGACTCGGCGCGCGTCTTCACCGAATCGACACCACTCACCCCACGCCTGGTCATCGTGGACGCCGCCGCGTTCCAGCGCCTGCTGGCCACCACTCCGCTGCCCGACGCGCCGGCGCTGGCCCGGCTCACGGCACCCGGTCCTGGCACCGGGGACGTCCCGGCGCTGGTCCGATCGAGCGACGGCGATCTGCGGACCGGTACGCGGCTGCAACTGCCCCGGGACGGCGCCCCGGCGATCCGTCTCGCCGCGGTCGGTACCGCTCCCTCCGTCGGCGGCGCCACCGACGTCGTCATCGTGGACGCCGCGGCCCTCGCCGACGCCGGGCTGCCCGCCGTTCCGAATACCGTCTGGGTGACCGGCCCCGGCGCGGCGCGGGCCGTGTCGAACAGCGGCGTCACCGCCGACGTCGTGCTGCGCGCGGACGTCCTTCGGGCGCAGCGAGTGGCTCCGCTGACCGCAGGGCTACTACGGCTGGCGTGGACGGCCGCCGCGGTGCTGCTGGCGCTGGGGTTGCTCGGCCTCACGCTCGCCGCCGCAGCCGGTGCGTCGGAGCGGTGGCAGACCCTGACCCGGCTGCGGACCCTCGGCCTGCGGCCACGCGACGCCCGCTGGGTCGCCGCCGGAGAACTGCTGCCGCCGGTCGTGGTCGCCGCGGTGTGCGGCCCGCTACTCGGGGCCCTGCTCGCACGCCTGACGCTCGGCCCGCTCGACCTGCGGCTGCTCACCGGCCAAACCGCCGACCCGGCGGCGGTCCTGCCGTGGTGGCTGCTCGGCCTGGCGAGCGTGGCGCTGCTGGCGGCGGCCGCCACGGTCGTACCTGTCGAGTCCGCGCTGCGGCGACGCGACCGGCTGAGTGAGGTGCTCCGCGCCGGCGAGTGACCGGCTGGTGGCAGGTAGGAAGCAGAAACGCCGAGGCCCGCCACCGGATATCCGGTAACGGGCCAGCTGATCCGCGTACATAGATGGTGGGCGATACTGGGTTTGAACCAGTGACCTCTTCCGTGTCAAGGAAGCGCGCTCCCACTGCGCCAATCGCCCGTGGCGACCACCGAACCCGGCAGCCAGGCCCCGATGGGGCAGATCGCGAGCGGACGACGGGATTCGAACCCGCGACCCTCACCTTGGCAAGGTGATGCGCTACCAGCTGCGCTACGTCCGCACGTCCCCGACTCGCATCGGCGACAGGTGAACCTTACCCGATGCCAAGATCGCTTGGCGCGGCACCCTGCGCGGTGGCGGTTGCGCTGGTCGCCACCGGGGTACTGAAGGGCTCGACAGCGCACCACACCCCCTTAAGGAGGCTGTCGTGGGTATCGGCACCAGCATCTTCCTGATCGCGCTCGGCGCGATCCTCACTTTCGCGCTGGACGCGAGCGTCGGTGGCATCAACCTCGACGTGGTCGGCTGGATCCTGATGGGAGCCGGCGTGCTCGGCCTGATCATGACCACGCTGATCTGGGGCCGGCGTCGCCAGGTGGTCACGACCACCGAGCAGCCGGTGGAGTACCGCCAGGTCGAGGAGCGGCGCGACATCGCCCCGCCGATGTGACACGACCACTTCCCGTCGCCGGCGCAGCCGGCAGGTCAGGCGATTACGGACCGGCCGCCTCGACGAGGGCGGCCGGTCCGTCGCATTCGGGCTGAGGGCGGCGCGGGAGCGATGCCCACAACCGCACCGCTCAGCGCATCAACGCGTTGAGCGTGCCGTAGTCGAGGGCATCCGCCAACGCGCCGTAGGTACCCACGCCCAGCGCCTCGTCCGCCGCCTGGCGGGCAACCGTGTACGCGGCCTCCGCGACCGCCGAGCCGAGGCTCACCCGGGCCACACCCAGGCCGGCCAACTCCCCCACCGACGGCGCGCCCGGCCCGGCGAGCACGTTCAGCGGCGCGGGCACCGCCTGCACCAGCGCGCGGATGGTCACCGGGTCGACCACCCCCGGCACGAAGATGCCGTCCGCGCCGGCCGCGAGATAGGCGGTGGCCCGCGCCACCGTCTCGTCGACGCCCCCGGCGCCGCTGAGGAACGTGTCGATCCGGGCGTTGACGAACAGCGGCAGCCCCGCCGAGTCGGCCGCGCCCCGTGCCGCGCCGATCCGGTCGCACTGGTCGGGCACGTCCCGCAACGGCGGGCCGTCCTCCCGTCGGGCGTCTTCGATGTTCACGCCGACGGCACCGGCGTCGAGCACCGCGCGGATGGTCACGTCGACCTCCGCCGGTGTCGCCCCGTACCCGGACTCGATGTCCGCGGTGACCGGCAGCGACACGGCGGCGGTGACCCGGCCGACCAGTTCGACGGCCGCGTCGCGGCCGAGGACGTCACCGTCGGACACTCCCAGGCTCCAGGCGACGCCGGCGCTGGTGGTGGCCACCGCACGGGCGCCGGCGGTGGCCACGATGCGGGCGCTCGCGGCATCCCAGGCGTTGACCAGGACCAGCGGCGACCCGGGGGTGTGCAGGGATCGGAAGAGTTCGGCTCGGATGTGTTGTTCGCTCACCCGGCAAGTCTCGGCCGGTCCCCGTCGCCGCAGTAATGTTTCAGTCCCAGCTGAATCCACCGGGGGTGTCGTGGTCGCCATCAGCTTGTCGGCGGGTGCGGTCGCCCGCATCCGGTTCGCCGTCTCCTGCCTGTGGGAGGTCGTCGCGAGCGTCCGGGTGCTGCGTGACCCCGGGGACCACGCCGTCCACCTGCCCTGGGTGCGCCGGGTCCGTCCACCGCTGGTCGAGGCGGGGTTGGTCGACCCGGACGGCGGGCTGCTCTGGCAGTTGGTGCCGGCCCCGCCCGGCTACCTGGCCGACTTCCTCACCCCACCGCCCGCTGGCCTCAGTCCGGACCTGACCACCGAACTCGCCGCGCTACGCGCCACCCCGGCCGACACCGTCCGCGCACACCTGGACCTGTACCCGGGTGACCGCACGCCGGCGCTCGCCGCCCTGTACGCCGATCCCCCGGTCGGGCTGCGCCGGCTGGCCGAGGAGATCGAGGCGTACTGGCGGATCGCACTGGCCCCGCACTGGCCACGGCTGCGACTGCTGCTCGACGCGGACGTCACCGCCCGCGCCCGCATCCTCGCCGAGGACGGCGCGGCGGTGCTCCTCAACGACCTGCACAGGCAGGTCCGGTGGGAGGACGACACAGTGCTCATCGCGCAGCGGCACTGCCTGGCGCCGGACGTCCCGGACGGCCCGGGCCTGGTGCTGGTCCCGTCCGTCTTCGTCTGGCCGTCGGTGGCGAGCGTGTCGGCCGGGGACGCGCCGCAGCTCGCCTATCCCGCCCGCGGGCTCGGCACACTCTGGGAGCGCCCGAAGGGGGTCCCGCACGCGCTGGCCGCCGTGCTCGGTCGCGGGCGGGCCCGGCTGCTCACCGAGCTGACCTCGCCGGTCAGCACCACCGAACTGGCTTGGCGTAGCGAGATGTCGCCCGCCGGAGTCTCCCAACACCTCAGCGCCCTCCGCGCGGCCGGCCTGGTGGTGACCCACCGGCGGGGCCGGACGCTGCTCAGCGCCCGCACCGACCTGGCCGAGGCACTGCTCTCCGCGACCGGGTAGGCGTCGCGGCGTGCGGACGGGCCAGCGTGCCGCGGCGTAGATCGAGCCGCAAGTGTCCGGGATTCCGGCCGGCGGGGTGGCCGCGACGATCGAACGGGAGAAGGCGTTCACCGGCGACGGCACGGTGCTCAGACTGGCCGGTCGCCTCGACAACGGCCGGGTCGTCGGAACGGCCGTCGCCTGGCTCAGCCACGGACTGGTCACCCTCTACTTCGTGGGTACGCAGCCCGAGCACCGCCGCAGGGGCATCGGCGCGGCGCTGACCAGGGCCGCGCTCGATCTGGCCGGGGAACGCGGCGCCCGCGCCGCCGCCCTCACCTCGTCGCCCATCGGCGAGCCGGTCTACCGCCGCCTCGGTTTCCGGCCGGTGGGCGAGTTTCGCGTGTTGACGTTCTGAAATCGGCGCCCGAGGCCATCCTCACCCGCAAAACCATTGACTACGGGGGTCAGACAGCGTTGTCTTTCCTGTGGCGCCTGGGGAGGGAGAACGGTGACGGACGACGTGTCCCTCGTGTTCTGCGTAACCGCCGACGTGTCGGTGCGCGAGCGGATGGTCCGGCGCCTGGACGGCCTCGGCACCCTGGTGATCTGCGCCGACCTGGCCGAGTTGCAGGCGATGATCGGGCCGCCCGCGCTCGGCGCGCCGGCCCCGCTCCTCAGCCCCACGACCACCTCCGCCCCCGGACCAGATCCAGCCGCCGCCGGCCCAGCCGGTGACAGGGGTCCAGCCGCCGTCAGCGCCGACGCGGGCGATCGGATCAGCCTCGGCGACCTCCTGATCGATCCGCTCGACCATCTGGTGACCTGGCGCGGACAACCGCTGGCCCTGACCCGCCTCGAACGGAACCTGCTCACGCACCTCGCCACCGCGACGGCCGGAGTCTGGACCTACGAGCGGCTCTTCGAGTCGGTCTGGGGGTGCGCGTACCTCGGCGACACATCGGTCCTGCACTCGGCCGTGAAACGGTTACGCCGCAAGCTGCGCGTCGCCGGCGCCGCGGTACGCGTGCACACCGTACGCGGGATCGGCTACCGGCTCAGCGTGACGTGAACCCACCCGGGGCCGACTGTCTGTGACAAACACGAGCGGCTCGTCACCGGAATCCGGTAACGAGCCGCTGATCTGCTGGTGGGCGATACTGGGTTTGAACCAGTGACCTCTTCCGTGTCAAGGAAGCGCGCTCCCACTGCGCCAATCGCCCGTGCTTGTTGCCGAGGTGGGGACGGGATTTGAACCCGCGTACACGGCTTTGCAGGCCGTTGCCTCGCCTCTCGGCCACCCCACCGAGGTTGCCCCCGTCATGCGTGGCGGCAGCTCCGAGCGGACGACGGGATTCGAACCCGCGACCCTCACCTTGGCAAGGTGATGCGCTACCAGCTGCGCTACGTCCGCACGCCCCCGGACGTTCCCGGGTGACGGATGAGAACTTTAGCCGAGCCGGTGAAAGACTGCCAACTCGGGGTCACCTCGGCGCGTCCCATCGATCCCGGGCAGGGTCGGGACCACCACCGGCAGGCTTCCTAGGGGGCTGGCCTGGTGCTGCTGGCGGCCACCTACCGTCACGCTCGGGCGCCTCTAGGCGATGATGGTCGTCACTGCGCCGAACGCCGGCCACCAGGCACGTCGTGCGCCACCCACTCGCGGCGGACCTCGGTGAACGCTCTCACAGGAACGACTGACGGCACCCCGAGGAAGTGTCCGGCTTCCGACTGTCGCATCGCGGATCCGGCCGCAGCGGTAACTGTTCGTGTTCACTCGGATGGGCTACGGTAACGGTCGTGACGAGACGTGCGGCCGAGATCCGCCTGGATGCCCTGCTGCGCACCGCCTGTGACGTGATCGTGGAGCGCGGTCTGGCCAACACCCGGACGGCCGACGTGGCACAGGCCGCCGGCGTGAGTCAGGCACTGGTGTTCTACCACTTCGCCACGAAGGACCGCTTACTCGCGCAGGCCTTCGCGTACGCGGTCGAGCAGGATCTGGCCCGACTGGACGCGGTGACCCGCTCCTCGGCTCCCCCGCTGACCAAGCTCCGCCGGATCCTCAAGCTCTACACCCCGGCCGGACGGGCGACCTCCTGGTCGATGTGGATCGACGGCTGGTCCGAGTCGCTGCGCACCCCCGAGTTGGAGAAGGTGTCCCGCCGGCTCGACCTGCGCTGGCGGCAGGACCTGGCCGCGGTGATCTCCGCCGGGGTGGCCGACGGCACCTTCGAGTGCGCCGACCCGGACGGGGCCGCCTGGCGGATCAGCGCGGTGATGGACGGCCTCGCCGTCCAACTCGCCGTGCACGACCGGGTGATCTCCCGTCGGCAGTTCGGCGAGTGGGTCCGGCTGGTCACCGCCCGGGAGCTCGGCCTGGACCCCACCGCCCTGGACTGAGCCGGGCAGCCAGCGCGATCGCCCCACCAGGCCGGGCAAAACGGCTCGGCCCGCCCCGCCGACCGGAACAATCGGCAGCATGGATCTGCTGGAGGCGTACCGCCGGAGCCTGGCCGAATTCGTCGACCGGGTGGACCAGGTCGAGCCCGGCCAGTGGTCCGACCCGACACCCTGCTCCAACTGGGACGTGCGCACGCTTGTCAACCACGTGGTGGGTGAGGACCGGTGGAGCGTCCCGCTGCTCGCCGGCCGGACCATCGACGAGGTCGGCGACCGCCTCGACGGCGACCAGCTCGGCGACGACCCGATCGCGGTGGCGCGGGAGGCGGCCGCGCAGGCCGAGATCGCCGCCACCCATCCGGGCACGCTCGACCGCGTCGTGCACCTCTCCGCCGGCGAGACCCCGGCCGCGGAATACCTCCAGCAACTCCTCGCCGAGCATCTCGTCCACGGCTGGGACGTGGCGGTGGCGATCGGCGCGCAGCCTCGGCTCGACCCGGACGCGGTGCACGTGGCCGCCCAGTGGTTCGCCGGCCAGATCGACGACTACCGCCGCAACAACCTGGTCCAGACCGGGGTGCGGGTGCCCGACGACGCCGACGAGCAGGACCACCTGCTGGCCGCCTTCGGCCGCGACCCCGACTGGACACCGGACGACTGACCCGGCGCGGCGGACCGGACGACCGACCACCCGCGCTGTCACCGCCGACGGTGCACGTTGGCGCGCGTCCGGTCGCCGCCGTAGTGGGCGAGCACCCGACGGTCCATCACCCGCCGCCACAGCGGTGGCACCAGCGCGACGACCACCATCGTCGCGTAACCGGCCGGCAGCCGCGGTGAGGTGTCGAAGGTGCGCAGGGTCTGGTAGCGGCGCAGCGGGTTGGCGTGATGGTCGCTGTGCCGCTGGAGCTGGAAGAGGAAGACGTTGGTGACGACGCGGTCGCTGTTCCAGCTGTGCCGAGGGTCGACCTTCTCGTAGCGGCCGGCGCCGGTGCGCTGCCGGGCCAGCCCGTAGTGCTCCAGGTAGTTGACCGCCTCCAGCAGGGAGAAGCCGACCACCGCCTGGAGGACCAGGAACGGCAGCACCCCGGGGCCGAGGGCCACTGCCAGCGCCGCGTACAGCAGCAGGGTCAGGGCCCAGGCGTTGAGCACGTCGTTGCGGTGGGTCCAGGGTGACCGGCCGCGGATCCGGAACCGGCCGGCCTCCAACCGCCAGGCCGAGCGCAGGCTGCCGAAGACGGTACGCGGCCAGAACGCCCAGAAGCTTTCCCCCAGCCGGGAGCTGGCCGGATCCTCCCGGGTGGCGACCCGCACGTGGTGGCCGCGGTTGTGCTCGACGTGGAAGTGCCCGTAGCCGGCCGGCGCCAGGGCCACCTTGGACAGCCAGCGCTCCACCCGCTCCCGCTTGTGGCCCAGTTCGTGGGCGGTGTTGATGGCGATGCCGTTGACCACGCCGACCGTGGCGACCAGGCCGGCGGCATCCAGCATCGAGAGCGCGTCGCGCGTCCACACCGCGCCGCAGAGCACCAGTGCCGCGTACTGGGCCGGCAGGTAGAGGTAGGTCAGCCAGCGGTAGTAGCCGTCGGCGGACAGGCGGGGCACCGCCTCCTCCGGTGGGTTCTGCCGGTCGTCGCCGAGCAGCAGGTCGATCACCGGGATCACACCGAACACGACGACCGGGGTGAGCCACCAGGCCCAGGCGCCGCCGCCGGCCCGCCACACCGCGAAGCCGGCGAAGGGCAGCGCCGGCACCAGGAGCGCCAGCGGCCAGAGCGCCCTGCGGGGGTCTCGCCACCGGGCGGGCTCGACTGTCGGATCGACATCGACGGCCATGACCAACCTCCGGTCTCGCGTCCCTGCACCGACTGTGGCAGCCGTCCCGGAGTTTTACAAGAGCGCAGTTTTTGTAAAGTCAACTTATCTCGATCAATTGGCGCGTCGAGCGGCCTGGACCTTGCCGCCACCACCCCCGCCTGATATTCACAGACACACATGCGTCATCGCGCATCGACGGCCGGCGACCGCCGGCCATTTCGCTCCCACGAGGAGGTCCCGTGCCACTACCCGAATGGTCACCCCCGATGAGCCGGCGTCGACGCCGGCTCATCGCCGTCCTGGCGACGACGGCCACGGTCGCCGCGTTGCTCCCCACCGGCGTGAGCACCGCGGCCCCCACCGGCAGCGCGGCGTCCGCCGAGCGCCGGTCCGGACCGTTCAGCGAGGGGCACGAGCCCGCCGACGCCGACAACCGCGCCGGTACGGCGGCACCCGACGCCCGCCAGCGCGGCCTGGCCCGCGCCGCCGACCCCGACGTTCGGTGGAACCGACTCGGCACCCCGCAGGCGCTCGGGCCCGGCCGCACCCCGCTCGCCAGCGGGCTGCCCGCCGACCCGGAGGCCGCCGCCCGCGCCTACCTGACCGGCAACCGCGACCTGTTCGGCCTGGACGCCGCCGCAGTGGCCAGCATGGAACGGGTGCTGGTCCGGCCGATCGGCAGCGGCGCGGTGGTCACCCTCCGGCAACGCTTCGGCGACCTGCCCGCCGGACCGGACGGCCTCGTCACCCTCGCCGTCACCGGCGGCACGGTGCTGTCGGTCAACTCCTCGCTGGCCCGCGACACCGGCACTCCCGCACCGGCCACCCGCACCGCCGAGCAGGCGTACGCCGCCGCCCTCGCCGACGCCAGGCTGACCGCCGGCGCGGTGGCCAGCCACACCATCCGGCCGGTGGCCGTACCCACCCCGCTGGACGGGCCACGGGCCGCCTACGAGGTCACCATGATCGCCGCGGACACCGAGCACCCGGCCGCGTTCACCAGCTACGTGGACGGCGGCACCGGGCAGGTGCTGGTCCGTGAGGACCTCGTCGACTTCGACTCCGACAACCCCAGCTGGGCGGTCTTCCCCGCCACCCCGCCCCGCGACCTCGGCCCCGGGCAGGACCCCCGGGTGCGCTGGTGCGGCGACCCCGCACCCGGCTGCCAGGCCGCCTTCCGCGACCCGGCCACCGGCCAACCCTGGGACATCGACGCGGCCACCGGCACACCCACCTTCACCTCGCGCGGCAACTCGGCAAACACCGTGCTCTCCTGGGGTGCGGGCACCCCGATCGTCCCGGCCACCACCAGCCCGGACCGCCGCTACGAGTACCCCTTCACCGACCAGTGGCACCAGGCGAAGTGCAACCCGGAGGTGTTCACCTCCGCCCAGCGCAACGACGCGGACGCGTCGATCGCCAACCTCTTCGCCATGCACAACCGGATGCACGACTGGTCGTACCAGTTGGGCTTCACCGAGTCGGCGTGGAACCTCCAGGCGGTCAACCTCACGCCGGCCGGGCTGGGCGGTGACGCCGAGCAGGGCCGCGCCCAGCAGGGCGCGCTCACCGGCAACCGGAACAACGCCAACCAGGGCACCGGACGCGACGGGCTGCCGCCGACCACCAACATGTACCTGTGGCAGCCGCAGGCCGGTGGCCCGTACCCGCCGTGTGTGGACGGCGACTACGACATGACGGTGATCGGCCACGAATACACCCACGCGATCACCAACCGGATGATCGCCGGCCCGGACAGCGGGATCGGCGGCCACCAGGGCGGAGCGATGGGCGAGTCGTGGGGCGACCTGCTCGCCGCCGAGTACCTCTTCCAGAACGGGCTGCGCGCGCCCGGCGAGACGCCCTTCGTCACCGGCGGCTACGTCACCGGCAACCTGGTCAGCGGCATCCGCAACTACGACCTCAGCCGCAGCCCGCTCAACTACTCCGACATCGGCTACAACACCGGCGGTCCCGCCGTGCACGCCGACGGGGAGATCTGGGGCGCCACCAACTTCCGGGTCCGCGCCGCACTGGTCAAGCGGTACGGCCTCGGCACCGCCCAGCGGCAGCTCGACTGCGCACAGGGGAAGGTCGCCGCCGACCAGTGCCCCGGTAACCGGCGCTGGTCGCAGTTGGTCTTCGACTCGTTCCTGCTCCAGGCCGCCAGCCAGGTCAGCATGCTCGACATGCGGGACAACATGCTCACCGCCGACCTGCTCCGCTTCGGCGGCGCCAACCAGGACCTGATCTGGGCGGAGTTCGCCCGCTCCGGGATGGGCCGCGACGCCGCCACCAACGGCGCCGGCGACACCGACCCCACGCCGAGCTTCGCCTCGCCTCGCGGCGGCAACGCGACG
This sequence comes from Micromonospora sp. NPDC005215, assembly GCF_040607915.1. Lineage (NCBI taxonomy): Bacteria > Bacillati > Actinomycetota > Actinomycetes > Micromonosporales > Micromonosporaceae > Micromonospora > Micromonospora sp. NPDC005215. Next base: position 33,020 of record NZ_JBEXHQ010000012.1, read on the forward strand.
CTCACCCTGCGCCCGCGCGGCGACAGCGCCGACGCGCCGATCCGGGTGTACGTCGGGGCGTACGAGGCGCGGGCCACGCCGATCGCGGACACCGACCCGGCGACGTCGATCCCGGACACCGTGCAGCTGGTGGCCGGCACGTACGACCTGCTCGCCGTGGCCCCCGGCTTCGGGCACCAGCGGCTCACCGTGGTCGCCAAGGCCGATCAGGACGGATATGTGGACCTGCGGATGAGCCGCAACCTGGCGTCCACCGCGTCCGGGGCGACGATCACCGGCGACGGGGTCAACCTGGACCGGATCGCCGACGACACCGAGGCGACGAACTGGGCCTCCCTGGACGGGGTGACCGGCCGGCAGCTCACCGTGGCGTTGCCCGGGGACGCCCCGCAAACGGTCAAGCGGGTGAACGTCAGCGCGATGCTGCGCCCGGCGATCGCCGGCGACGCCGACACCGGCAGTCAGAACGCGCTCAGCGCGCTGCGCTCGTTCGCGGTGTCCGCCTGCGACGCGACGACCACCGACTGCGCGGACCCGGCGCGCTGGCAGCGGATCTACAGCAGCGCGGGCGACGCGTTCCCCGGCGGGGCGTACCGGTCGTACAGCCGGGACATCAACCTCCGGACGTTCGCGGTGCCCACCACCCTCGCCACCCACCTGCGCCTGGAGGTGTTGGCGAGCCAGTGCACCGGCGGCCCGCGGTACGCGGGCGAGCAGGACGACGACCCGGCCACGACGACGGACTGCGCAACCGCCAGCCCGGCCCGGACGCAGGTCAGGATCGCCGAGTTCCAGGCGTTCTCGAAGTGACGCCGTGGGGGCCGGCGGACTGCCCGCCGGCCCCCACGTCCCCCGCTCAGCGGCGGGCCGGTCGCCAACGGTCGGCCGAGACCGGCCGCTCCCAGCGCCGATCCACCGGCGGGTCCTCGGCCTCGTCGGCAGTGGCCCGGGTCAGGTGGCGCAGCCGCAGCAGCAACCCCATCCCGAGGAAGAGCAGCAGCCCGCCGAGCAGAAACGCGGCCTGCACCACGCCGAACCCGCCGGCCTGCGAGACCGGGCGGCCGGCCGGTGGGGCGGCGTCGGCCGGGTAGTCCCCCACCGGTTCCGCCACCGACGTGTCCTCCTCGACCGGAGCGCTCGCCGGGTCGCTGGGCCGCGCCGGGGTGGCGCTCGGCTTCGGCGTACCGGTCGGGGTGACGCCCGCGCCCTGCACCGAGCGGGTGGCCGTCTGCCGGGCCAGCAGGCGCGCGTTGGCGTCGTACGCCTCGGCGGCGAGGGTGACCCGCCCCTGGGTGATGTCCTCGGCGAAGGCCACCCGGTAGCGTGCCGTGACCGTACGACCCGGGCAGAGCGTGCCCGGGTCGAGCTGCCGGTCGGTCAGCCGGGCCACGTCACCCTCGGTGCTGATCTCCAGGGGAAAGTCCCCGTTCTCCTCCACCCGATCCATCTTCACCTGGTCGAGCCGGATGCCCTGCACGCTGAGCACCATCGACCAGCGCACCTTCACGCATCCGCCGCGCCGATCCGTCTGGGACACCACAGCGGAGATCGTCCGCACCTGCTCCCCGGCGGTGAACCGGGCCGGCAGGCCGCTCATCTCGGTGGCGAAGGCCGCCTGCGCCGGCGCGGCCAGGGTCAGCACCGCCCCCGTCACGCCGGCAACCAACGCCCCGACCCGCAGCGCGTACCGCCACACGATCACCACCACCCCGCCTCTTCTCGTCGCTCCCGGGAAACGCTAGGAGGAAACGGGCGGGCCGGACAGACGGGTGTCTTCGCATCGGACGCCAAGGACAAGTGGTGATTTCACCGAGAGTGGTGAACCGCTGACCCGTACGGCTGCCTCCCCCTCCATCCGGCGTCGGGGATTGCCGGTGCGCGAGAATCGCCAGGTGTCCGAGCTCTCCAGCACGTTCGTCCGGCTGCACGCCCGGCTGGCCCCGGTCCCCTTCGTCCCCGAGGTGCGGTTGCACCAGGCCGACGAGCCGATCGGGCTGTGGGAGCTGACCGAGGGCGAGTTCTCCACCGACCGGCCGCCGCCGTTCTGGGCGTTCGCCTGGGCCGGCGGTCAGGCTCTCGCCCGCTACGTGACCGACCATCCGGAGCTGGTCGCCGGCCGCCGGGTGCTGGACCTCGCCTCCGGCTCCGGCCTGGTGGCCATCGCCGCCGCCCGCGCCGGGGCGGCAGCGGTGCGAGCCGTCGAGGTGGACGAGCTGGCCGTGGCGGCGGTCGCGCTCAACGCCGAGGCCAACGGGGTACGCGTCGACGCCGAGTTCGGCGACATCCTCGACTCCGACGCGGGGGACGCCGAGGTGGTGCTCGCCGGTGACGTCTTCTACAGCGACGCGATGGCCCGGCGGGTGCTGCGCTTCCTGCTGCGCGCCGCCCGTGCCGGGGCGCCCGCGCTGGTCGGTGACCCCGGCCGGGCGTTCCTACCCCGCGACCGCTTCGACGAGTTGGCCGCGTACGACGTGCCGGTGCCGGAGGCGCTGGAGAGCGTCCGGGTGAAGCGCACCACCGTCTGGCAGTTGCGCGCCGGGCTGCCGGGAGCCGCCCGCTAGCGTGTCGACGTGCTCTTCTCCAGCTGGGGGTCCGCGGTCCAGGCACCCTGGCCGGACGTCGCCGAGGTGAACGACCACGTCGGCGTACGCCACCTGGTCGTCACCCGGCACGCGCTGGTCCGTCAGGTCCTGGCCGACCCGGTCAGCTACCGGCCGGACAACGCGCTGGACGCTGTGACACCGATGCCGGTGACCGCGCTGCGGGTGCTCGCCGGGCACCGGTTCCGGCTGCCGCCGACCCTGGCCAACAACTCGGGCGCCAGCCATCCCCAGATCCGGGCGATCGTCGCGGCGGCGTTGCACCCCGAGCGGGTCGCCGCGCAGCGGCCCTGGCTCACCGCGCTGGTCCGGGACCGGGTCGTCCGGCTCGGCGCCCGGCTCGACAGCGGCGCGCCGGTCGACCTGTACGCGGACCTCGCCGCCGACCTGCCGCTGCTGGTGCTGGCCCGACTGGTCGAGCTGCCGGACGCACCCGTCGGTGCGGTGAAGGAGTTCGCCCGCGCCGCGCTGGAGTTGTTCTGGGCACCGCTGGACGCCGACCGGCAGCTGGCACTCGCCGCCGAGGTGGGCCGGTTCCACCGCGTACTGCGGGACTTCGCGGCCACCGGCGGCGGGTTGGCCGGCGAGCTGCGCGCGGCCGGGCACTCGCCGGACGTGGTGGTCGGCGCGCTCTTCTTCCTGCTGGTCGCCGGGCAGGAGACCACCTCGCAGTTCCTGACCCTGCTGCTGCACCGGCTGGCCGGGGAGCCCGCGGTGCGGGCCGGCCTGCGCACCGGCGAGGTCGCGGTGGCCGACGTCGTGGAGGAGGGGCTGCGACTGGAGCCGCCGATCGTCACCTGGCGGCGGGTGGCGGCGACGGACAACACGCTGGGCGGTACGGCGGTGCCGGCGGGCAGCAGCCTCGTGCTCTGGCTGGGTCGCGCCGGCCGCGACCCGGCGGTCGTCGAGGCGCCCGACGAGTTCCGGCCGGGCCAGCGTGGGTCCCGCCGCCACCTGTCGTTCGGGGCGGGCGCCCACCGCTGTGTCGGTGACGTGCTGGCCCGGATGGAGGCGGCAGTGGTGGTTGCCGAGGCCGCACCGCTGCTGGACGGGGTGACAGTGGTCCGCCCGCCCTGGTGCCCGGACAATCTCACCTTCCGGATGCCGGACGCCTTCGTCGTCCGCCGTTCGGCGGGGCACCGGCCCTGACCGGATCCTGACCTCACTTCGGTAGGTTTCCGGGCGTGTCAGCGAACCCCGCCCGTCGGATCCTCGCCGTCGTAACAGTTCTGGCCCTGCTGGTGCTGAGTGCCTGCACAGCCGGCGGCACTGTGCACGCACGGCAGATCACCATGGGCCAGCCGGCCCTGTCCGCCTCGCCGGTCGCGCCGTCGGCCTCGCCGTCCCCGACGGCGACGCCCACACCGGGAAGCCTGGACTGGTACGTGTCCCAGGTGCCGACCTTCCCCGAGGCGCCGCCACCGCAACCGGTGCCGCTGCCGGCGACCGGCGCGGCCCAGTTCTGGCACCGTCTGCCGACCGACCAGAAGGTCGCCTTCATCACCATCGACGACGGTGGGCTGGCCCGCCCGCCCGAGGTGGCCGACTTCGTCTGGCGGGCGCACATCCCGGTCACGATGTTCCTCAACTCACCGGCGGCGGCGGAGCACACCGACTACTTCCGGCAGATCACTGTGGCGGGCGGGGTCGTCGAGAACCACACAATCACGCACACCTCGCTGGCCGGCCGGTCGTACGACCGCCAGAAGCACGAGATCTGCGGGGCGGCGGACAAGCTGGAAGCGTTGTTCGGCAAGCGACCGACCCTGTTCCGGCCACCGTTCGGCGAGCATGACAGCACCACGTTGAAGGCGGCGTACGACTGCGGCGCGAAGGCGGTCTTCCACTGGACCGAGACCGTGCACGAGGGGAAGGTGCGCTACCAGACCCCGGAGAAGGTGGTGCACCCCGGCGACGTGCTGCTTATGCACTTCCGGCCGGCGCTGATGGACGACCTGCTCGCCGCGCTCAAGGCGATCCACCGCGCCGGGCTCACGCCGGCGCTGCTGGAGGACTACGTGCGCTGACCGTTCGCCGACGACCTGACGAAAGTCAGTGTCAGGTGGTGCCTTTCGGGCGCGGTGCGGCGGCGGGCCGCGCGCCTAACGTCAGCGCATGATCACACTACGTGGGTTGACGAAACGGTTCGGGGCGACCGTCGCGGTCGACGCGTTGACCGTCGACGTCGCGCCCGGCCGGGTCACCGGCTTTCTCGGCCCCAACGGCGCCGGCAAGTCCACCACCATGCGGATGATCCTCGGGCTGGACCGCCCCACCGCCGGACAGGCCCTGATCGGCGGGCGCGCGTACCGGGAACTGCGCCGACCGCTGCACGAGGTGGGCGCGCTGCTCGACGCCCGAGCCATCCACCCGACCCGCTCCGGCCGGGCGCACCTGCTGGCCATGGCCCGCAGCAACGGCATCCCCGACCGCCGGGTCGACGAGGTGCTGGACACCGTCGGGCTGGACGGGCGGGCCGCCGGCAAACCGGGCCAGACCCTCTCCCTCGGCATGGGCCAGCGGCTCGGCATCGCCGGCGCGCTGCTCGGCGACCCGCCGGTGCTGATGTTCGACGAGCCGGTGAACGGCCTCGACCCGGACGGGGTGCGCTGGGTCCGGCAGCTCACGCGCTCGCTTGCCGACCAGGGGAAGACCGTCTTCGTCTCCAGCCACCTGATGAGCGAGATGCAGCTCACCGCCGACCAACTCGTGGTGATCGGCCGGGGCCGGCTGCTCGCCGACGCACCGATCGGCGACGTGATCGCCGGCAGTACGGTCGCCGTCCGGGTGCGCAGCCCGCACCCGGACGGGCTGGCCGCCCTGGCCACGCGCCTCACGGCCGCCGGCGCGAGCGTGACGGCGGCCGACCGCGACGAGCTGACCGTCACCGGCACCACCGCGGACCGGGTCGGTGACCTGGCGCACGAGCTGGGGGTACGACTGCACGAGCTGAGCCCGCACGGCGCGTCGCTGGAGCAGGCGTTCATGGAGCTGACCGCCGACAGCGTCGAGTACGCCGGGGGTCCGACCGAAGGTGGGCAACGATGAGCACGCGGACCGACGTGGGCACCCGTCCCGCCACCGCCCCGGCCGCCGGTGCGCCGGCCGCCTTCCGGGGGGCGCTGGCCGCCGAGTGGACCAAACTGCTCTCGGTGCGCAGCACCTGGTGGACGGCGCTGGCCGGACTGCTGGTGATGGCCGCGAGCGCCGGTCAACTCGCCATCTACGCCGCCAACGCCAACACCAACGACGACCCGGCCGACGACCCGGGGATCGTCACCGTCGGCAGCGTGCTTATCGACTCGGTCGAGTTGACCCAGTACGCGGTGCTGGCGTTGGGCCTGCTCGCGATCACCGCCGAGTTCACAAGTGGCACCATCCGGACCACGTTGCAGTGCACCCCGTCGCGTGGTCGCGTGCTGCTGGCCAAGGCCGTGGTCACCGGCACCGTCACCTTCGCCCTCGGGTTGCTGCTCGGCGGCGTCGGCGCCCTGGTGGCCCGGCCGGTGCTCGCCGAGTGGGGCAGCGCGCCGGCCGCCGGCACCATCGGCGACATCGTGGCGGTGGCGGCCTACCTGGCGCTGATCGGCGTGTTCGCGCTGGGCCTCGGCGCCGCGCTGCGCAGCGCGGTGCTCACGATCGTCGTGCTCTTCGCCACCCTGATGATCGTGCCGCTGTCCCTCCAGGAACCGGACATCGACCTGCTGAACCGGATCGCCGACGGGTTCCCCGGCGTGGCCGGCGGGCACTTCATGGCCGGCGACACCGAGCCGTACCCGAGCCTGGTCGGGCTGCTCCTGCTCGCCGGATGGGCCGGTGCCGCGCTGCTGCTGGGCCGGGCCGCGCTGCGCCGCCGCGACGCGTAGGGCGCACCGGCTGAGCGGGGGCCGTGCTGGCCCCCGCTCAGCCGTCGACCAGCCCCGCCTCGTACGCGAGGATCGCCGCCTGCACCCGGTTACGCACGTCCAGCCGGGTGAAGATGCTTGTCAGGTAACTCTTCACGGTGCCCTCCACCAGGTGCAGCCGGCGGGCGATCTCGGCGTTGGACAGCCCCGCCCCGACCAGGGCCAGCACCTCCCGTTCCCGCTCGGTCAACCCGGCCGTACGGTCCCGCGCGGCGGGCCGGCGGGCCAACCGCCCGGCACCCAGCTCGATCACCCGACGGGCCACCCTGGGCGACAGGTACGCGCCGCCCTCGGCGACGGCGTGCACACCGGCGATCAGCTCACGCGGGTCACCGGCCTTGAGCAGGAACCCGTTGGCACCGTGCCCGAGCGCGCGGGCCACGTGGTCGTCCTCGCCGAACGTGGTCAGCATGATCGTCGCGGTCTCCGGCACGACCCGGCGGATCTCGGCGGCGGCGGCCAACCCGTCCAGCCGCGGCATCCGAATGTCCAGCAGCGCGACCCGAGGTCGGTGCGCACGGACCAACTCCACAGCGGCGCGTCCGTCACCGGCCTCGGCGACCACCTCGATCCCCGGATCGGCGGCGAGGATGGCCCGGACGCCGGCCCGGACCATGGCCTCGTCGTCGGCCAGCACCACCCGCACCGGCCCTACCCCGGCCATGTCGGCGTCCACTACGCGATCGACTCCTTGCTGGCCAACCGGCCATCGGTGAAGCACAGCCGCCAGGTCGGCTGGGCGAGAGGGAAGTTGCCGTCGGTGTAGTACTCGCAGCCGGCCCGGTCTGCCCCCGCGGGGCGTTCCAGATGCCGCCGGGGCAGACCGTCCAGCTCCGACCTGGCCGTGCCGACGCGCATCCGGTCGAAGGTGGCCCGGTCCAGCACCGTCCCGGCGGTCGCCACCGGGTAGTAGACGAACGAGAGCATCAGGGCGAAGCCGGCCGGCGCCAGGAGCGCCACCAACAGACTGCGCCGGACTCGCCGGCGGGCGTCGTGCAGCCGCCGCTCCGCGTCCACCGGCCGCTCCACCGGACCGGGCGCACCGTCACCGGACTGTGCTGCCCGGCCCATCGGCTCGATCGCCTCCACCGGCGGCGCGCTGGCCGGCAACGCCGCCACCACCGCGAACCCGCCGCCGGCGCGGGGACCGGCGTCGAGCGTCCCACCGGCGAGGCGGACCCGCTCGGCGAGGGCGAGCAACCCGCTGCCCCGCGACGGCGGGGCGGGCAGCGGCTCAGCCGGCGGAGCACCGTTGACCACGCTCACCTCGACCCGTTCACCGTCGCGGGTGAGTCGCACGTCGACCGGGGCGCCCGGCGCGTACCGGGCGGCGTTGGTGAGCGCCTCACGGACCACCCGGTGGGCCGCGTGGCCGGTCATCGCCGGCAGCTCCGCGACCGCCGAGGGGGTGTCCATCCGTACCGCCATCCCGGCCTCCCGGGCATTGTCGACCAGGTCGGCGACGGTCTCCCCACTCGGACGCACGGACGCGCCCCCGTCCTCGCGGAGCACCCCGATGATCTCGTGCAGTCGCTCGGTGGCGACGGCGACGCTGGCCCGCAACTCCCCCGCCGCGGCCCGGTGCCGCTCGTCGAGGTCGGCGGCCACCTCCAGGGCGGCGGCGCGCAACGCGATCAGGCTGAGATCGTGACCGAGCGAATCGTGCATCTCCCCGGCGATCCGGGCCCGTTCCCGCAGCCGGATCCGCTCGGTGGCGCCGCGCTTCTCGCGGGTCAGCGCCTCGACGTGACGACGACCGGCATCTGTCAACTCCTGCTGCTGACGCCGGTACCGGCCCACCAACCAGGGGAACACCGCGGCGAAGAGCAGCACCGAGGCCAGCAGGAACCAGGTGGCCGCACCGGTGCCGAGCAGACCCAGGTTGAGCGCCGTGCCGCCGGCCGCGATCAGCACGAAGACACCGGCGGCCGGGCCGGCGGAAGCGGCGCGCCGCCCCGCGAGGTAGCTGAAAACGGGGATGGCGAAGACGAAATTGCCGTCGACAACCGATCCGGACACCGCCAGCACGAGGGCGACCAACGGTCTGCGCCGACTCACCACCACGGCCACGCCGAGCAGCAACAGCTTGCCGACCAGCATGGGCACCGCGTACCGCGGGTAGGGCGGGCTGACCCCGGCATAGCCGACCGGGGCCGCGACGACCGCCCAGAGCAGCGCGTCCAGCAGCAGGCGACGCCGCCGATCCAGCGGACCGGGCGGCGAGGAGTCGAGGATCCGCACGGCGGCCAGGCTACCCACGCCCGACCTGCGCGGACACCGACGAAAGTCAGGTGTTCAGCCGCTCTCCTCGGCCCACACCCGCCAGTCGTCGAGCACACCGTGCAGGGCCGGAGTGAGCCAGCCCGGCGCGGAACGCCGGAACACGCCCGGATCCATCGCGCCGGCGCCGTCGGGCAGCGCGCCGAGCAGATTCGGCACCAGATCGGTGAGGTTGGTCCAGTGCACCAACTCCGGCCGGCTCGGCCAGGCCCCGATCACCACGCCGGCCGGCACCGCCCGCCGGTCCAGCGCCTCCAGGGTCAGCGCTGTGTGGTTGAGCGTGCCCAACCCGGCGCGGGCGACCACCACGGCGGGCGCGCCGAGCGACACCGCCAGGTCGGCCATCGTCCACGGCTCCCCCGACGGACGCAGCCCCATCGGAACCAGCAACCCACCCGCGCCCTCGATCAGCACCAGGTCGTGTTTGTCCGCCTCCGCACGGATGGCGTCCACCGCCTCGTACAACTCCAACGGGGGCAGGTCGGCGACCCGGGCGGCGGCCAGCGGGGCGAGCGGGTCGGGGTAACTGGCCAGAGTGCGGCCGGTCAGTGGGGCGGCCAGCCGGTTCACCACGTCCACGTCGCCCGGCTCACCGCCGGCCGTACCCGTCTGGCCCGGTTTGACCACCGCCACCCGCAGCCCGGCGGCCTGCGCCGCGGCGGCGATCGCCGCGGTCGCCACCGTCTTGCCGACCTCGGTGTCGGTCCCGGTAACCAGAACCGGCCCTTCCCACCCGCTCACGGGGCACACTCCACGATGACCTCCAGGGCCCGCTCGAAATCCGGCCGGGGCACCCCGGCGCTGACCGTGAGGCGCAGGCGGGAACGGCTGTCCGGGGTCGACGGTGGCCGGAAACAGCCCACCGCGACACCCCGCTCCCGGCAGTCGGCGGCCCAGGCGGTCGCCGCCTCCGGCCCGGGGGCGGTCACCGAGATCACCGCCGCGTCCGGCGCGGAGACGGCCAGCCCGGCCGCACGCAGTCGACCGACCGCCAGCCGCACCCGGTCGGACAGCTCCGCGCGCAGGTCGTCGCCGACCCGCGCGAGCCGCAACGCCGCGTGCACGCCGGCCGCGACCGCCGGTGGCAGTGCCGTGTCGAAGATGAACGTACGCCCGGTCTCGACCAGGTGCCGGACGAACTCGGCCGGCCCGGCGACGACGCCACCCGCACCACCGAGCGCCTTGGACAGGGTGGCGGTGACCACTACGTCCGGTGCACCGGCCAGCCCGGCGGCGGCCACCGCGCCGGCACCGGCCGGACCGGTCACGCCGAGCGCGTGCGCGTCGTCGACAAGCAGCAACGCGCCGTGGCGGCGGGCCACCGCGTGCAGCCGGGCCAGCGGGGCCAGGTCACCGTCGACCGAGAAGACCGACTCGGTCACCACCACCGCCGGGCGGCCCGGAGCGGCCTCGAGCGCGGCAGCCACGGCGTCCACGTCGGCGTGCGGGGTGACCACCGTCTCCGCCCCGGAGATCCGGCAGCCGTCGATCAGGGACGCGTGGTTGTGGGCGTCGGAGACGAGCAGGGTACGAGGTTGGACGAGCGCCCGCAGCGCACCGAGGTTGGCCAGGTAGCCGGAGGAGAAGACGAGGGCGCGATCGGTGCCGAGCCACTGCGCCAGCTCGTCCTCCAGCGCCTGGTGGGCGTCGGTGGAACCACGCACCAGGCGTGACCCGGTGGCCCCCAGCCCGTACGCCGACAGCGCCGCCACGGCCGCGGCGGTGACCTCCGGGTGGGTGGCCAGGCCGAGGTAGTCGTTGCCGGCCAGGTCGGTCACCCCGTCGCCAGCGGGTCGCGGGTGCAGTCGCCGGGTCAGGCCGGCCTTCGCCCGCAACTGCGCGCGGCGGTCGAGCGCCGCCAGCCAGTCCGCCACCGTCACCCCTTTGCCGCCGTCCGCGCCGGTCAGCCCGACACCCGCCGGGCGAAATTACCACCCGCCACCGTCAGCCCGACGGATCCACTCGACGCGGGCGGTCGCCGGGCGGCCAGGCCATTCCGGCTGATCGGGGGGCCTTGTAGGGTACGAGCCATGCCAGAGATCCTCGACCAGGCCCGGACCCAGGTGCTGGGTGACGGTGTCGGCCTCGACCAGGCCGGCATTCTCGCGGTGCTGAACCTGCCCGACGAGCACCTGCCCGCCGCCCTGCAACTCGCCCACGACGTGCGGATGCGCTGGTGCGGCCCCGAGGTCGAGGTCGAGGGCATCGTCTCGCTGAAGACCGGCGGCTGCCCGGAGGACTGCCACTTCTGCTCCCAGTCCGGCCTGTTCACCTCCCCGGTGCGGTCGGTCTTTCTGGACATCCCGTCGCTTGTCGAGGCGGCGAAGCAGACCGCCAAGACGGGGGCGACCGAGTTCTGCATCGTGGCCGCGGTGCGCGGCCCGGACGCCCGGCTGATGAAGCAGATGCGCGAGGGCGTCGCCGCCATCCGGGCGGCTGTCGACATCCAGGTCGCCGCGTCGCTGGGCATGCTCACCCAGGAGCAGGTCGACGACCTTGTCGACATGGGCGTGCACCGCTACAACCACAACCTGGAGACCTGCCGGTCGTACTTCCCGAACGTGGTCACCACGCACTCCTGGGAGGAGCGCTGGGAGACGCTGCGGATGGTGCGCGACTCCGGCATGGAGGTCTGCTGTGGTGGCATCCTCGGCCTCGGCGAGACCGTCGAGCAGCGGGCCGAGTTCGCCGCGCAGCTGGCCGAGTTGAATCCGCACGAGGTGCCGCTCAACTTCCTCAACCCCCGGCCGGGCACACCACTCGGCGACCGTCCGGTGGTGGAGGGCAAGGACGCGCTGCGGGCCATCGCCGCGTTCCGGCTGGCCATGCCACACACCATCCTCCGGTACGCGGGTGGTCGGGAGATCACCCTCGGTGACCTGGGCACCCGCGACGGCCTGCTCGGCGGCATCAACGCGGTGATCGTCGGCAACTACCTGACCACGCTGGGTCGGCCGGCGACCGCCGACCTGGATCTGCTTGACGAATTGAAGATGCCGGTCAAGGCGCTCTCTGCCACGCTGTGACGACAATGACGACGACCGAGGTGTGGTGTGACAGGTGCGGTGAGTCGGCGACGACCGCCGCCCACCCGGGCTGCGCCTCGGCCCGCCAGTTGGAGCCGCCCCGGTTCTGCCACCGGTGCCGCCGCCGGATGAAGGTGCAGGTGCTGCCGGTCGGCTGGTCGGCGGTCTGCGTCGAGCACGGCGAGATCCGGGGCTGAGCCGGTGCTGCGCGGGCGGGCGGTGACCCTGCGACCGGCGACGGTCGCGGACGTGCCGGCCCTCGCGGCGATCCGGGCCGCCCCGGAGGTACGCCGGTGGTGGCGCGGCGGCGACGACCTGGCCGATTCCGTCCGCGCCGACCTCGGCGACGACGACCTGCACGTGTACGCGATCGAGCACGACGACCGGGTGGTCGGTGCGATCCAGTGGCACGCCGAACCGGACCCGGACTACCGGCACGCCAGCATGGACGTCTTCCTCGACCCGGCGGTGCGCGGCGAGGGCCTGGGCGGGGACGCCATCCGCACCCTGGCCCGGCACCTGATCGACGAGTACGGCCACCACCGGTTCACCATCGACCCGGCCGCGGCGAACAGCGCGGCCATCCGGGCGTACGCGAAGGTGGGCTTCCGGCCGGTGGGCATCATGCGCCGGTACGAGCGGGGCGAGGACGGCCGCTGGCACGATGCCTTGCTGATGGACCTGCTCGCCGAGGACCTGGCCGGCTGAATCGGACGGGCGTGCCCGGCACCGCACGGTGCCGGGCACGCCCTGGTTCTCCGCGAACGGAGTGACGCCTAGCGCTGGAGGGTCAGTACACCCGGCCGCCACGGCAGCAGGTTGTAGTCGCCGCCCGCACTGGGGTTCTTGCCCTGGTACAGGAACTGGAGGTTGCAGGCGTCGACGGTCTTGGTCTGGTCGGGGTTGGTGCGGACCAGGTCACCGTGGCTGATGTCGTTGGTCCACGTCGCGCCGCTGTTGGCCTTGCCGGCGAAGGGGTTGCTCTCGCTGGCGGCCTGCGGGGTCCACGAGCCGTTCAGGCTGGTGGACGTGAACGACCGGAAGTAGCGTCCCTGGCTCCCGATCGCCTCGACGATCATGAGGTACTGGTTCTGGCCCTGCACCTTGTAGACCTCGACGCCCTCGAACAGGTTGTTCGTCGTGTCGGTCATGATCGTCGTGTAGTTCGAGCCGAAGCTGCCCGGGAAGTTCCCCAGCGCCATGCTCGACCGGTAGATCTTGCCGTTGTCCCCGGCGAAGAACAGGTACATGTTCTGGTCGTCGCCGATGAGGGTCTGGTCGATCACCCCGTACGGGGCGTCCGAGAGGGTGGCGGTGGACAGCGTCTGCGCCGAGGACCAGCCGTTGGCGTTCGTCGGGTCGCTCGACGTCTTGTAGCTGAACGAGGTCGGTCCCCACTGGTACGCCAGCACCCAGATGTTCTTCGGGGCGAAGTACAGCAGCGTGGGCGCCACTGTGCCCTGGCTCATTCCGGTCTGGCTGGCCGAGGCCATGTCGGACCAGTTGGTGAACGTGCTGAAGTTCATCGAGCCGTACTGGCCACTGCTGTTGACGTTGGACGCGTAGACCAGGTGCTTGCCGTTGTAGACCACGTTTGTGAAGTCCTTGAGCGAGACCCAGCCGTTCTGCGGGTTCGTCAGCGCGCCGGTCGACGACCACCGGTAGGTCGACGGGAGCGCGCAGCCGCCCGGCGGAGGCGTGGTCGGCGGCGGCGGCGTGGTCGGCGGCGTGGTGGTCGGCGGCGTGGTGCCGCCACCGAAGTCGGTCCGCCACTGCTGGTTGGTCTGCCCGTGGCAGTCGTACAGCTGGATCTGCTGGCCGTTGCCGGTGCCCCAGACGTCCAGGCACCGTCCGGACTGCGCGCCGCTGATGGTGCCGTTGGAGTTGATGTTCCACTGCTGGTTTGCCCCGCTGTTGCAGTCCCAGATGACGATTCCGGTGCCGTTGGCGGTGGCCGCGCCGTTCGCGTCGAGGCACTTGCTGCCGTAGACCCTCAACTGCTTGTTCGCGGTGTACGTCCACTGCTGGTTCGACTGACTGTGGCAGTCGTAGAGCTGGACGCGGGTGCCGTTGGTCTGCGTGGCGTTGGGCACGTCGATGCACCGTCCCGACTGCACGCCGACGATCCGGCCGGCGCCGCCGCTCGGCGGCGGGCTCGTGGTCGGGCTCACCGTCGGGCTCACCGTCGGGCTCACCGTTGGGGTCGCGGTCGGGCTCGAGGTCGGGGGGGCCGCGTTGAGCGCGTTGAGGACGGAGTTGTAGGCGGCCTTCTTGTTGCCGCCGCCGTCGAAGAGCAGCGGGCTCTCGTTCGAGCGCCAGGAGTCGCTGTCGCGTACGCCCCAGACGGTGATGCCGATGCAGCGCGGCACGTTCAGGCACGCCTGGGTCAGCCCGGCGTACTGGGTGGTGGAGGAGTTGGTGACGTCGACCTCGGTCAGCGCCACGTCCACGCCGAGCGCGGCGAAGCTGGACAGCGTGGTCTGGAAGTTGCTCGGCAGCGAGCTGCCGCCGGTGAAGTGGGTCTGCAACCCGACGCAGTCGATCGGCACGCCACGGGACTTGAAGTCCTGGATCATGCGGTAGACGCCCTGCGTCTTGCCGTACGACCAGTTCTCGATGTTGTAGTCGTTGTAGCAGAGCTTGACCGACGGGTCGGCCGCCCGCGCGGTGCGGAACGCCACCTCGATCCAGTCGTTACCGGTGCCCTGGAGGTTGGACGAGCGGCGGCTGCCGTCCTCGTTGAACGCCTCGTTGACCACGTCCCACGCGGCGAGCTTGCCCCGGTAGTGGCCCATCACGCCGTTGATGTGGTCGATCATCGCCTGACGCAGGCTGCTGCCGTTCAGGCTCTGCATCCACCCCGGCTGTTGCGCGTGCCAGGCCAGGGTGTGCCCACGGACCTTCAGGCCACGCTGGGTCGCCCAGTTGTAGATCTGGTCACCGGAGTTGAAGTTGAACTGGCCCCGCTGGGGCTCCGTCGCGTCCGGCTTCATCTCGTTCTCGGCCGTGATCATGTTGAACTCACGCGCCGCGATCGTGCTGTACGTGGAATCGCCCAGCCGGCCCGCCGCGATGGCGGTGCCGAAGTACCGGCCCGACTGCGCGGCGGCCGCGCCGAGCGTGGTCGCGGCGGCGTTCGCCGAGGGCATCATCACCGCGACGGCGGCCACAGTCACGACACTGAACGCGCCGGCGAGCAGCGCTCGGACGGCGGTTGATCGCCGTCGCCGAGTCCCGCCGCGATGAACGGATGGGCTCATTGCCATCTCGGCCTCCTTATTGGCCAACACCCGGGCCGCCGGGGCGGGACGACCGGACGTCTTGGTTGGGATATCTAACTCAGTCGATGCTAACCACGCGCCGGTCCGGGCAGCGGATTTTACGGAATAGTTTCGGAAATGTTTTGGCCTTACGCGGCGTGACGTGGCCGGTCGCCCGGGCGCGGTACCGGCCACGTCACGCCGCGTCGATGGGTCAGGAGACGGTGCAGGCGGCGCCGTTCACTGTGAAGGCGGTCGGCCTGGTGGTGCTGCCGGTGTGGGTGCCGTTGAAGCCGAAGCTCGTCGACGCACCCGGCGCCAGTGTCCCGTTGTAGGACAGGTTCGACGCGGTCACCGCGGCGCCGGTCTGGGTCACGTTCGCCGACCAGGCCTGCCCGATCTTCTGCCCGCTGCTCGGGAACGTGAACGTGAGCGTCCAGCCGTTGATCGCCGTGGTGCCGGTGTTGGCGATCGTGATGTTCGCGGTGAACCCGGTGTCCCAGTTGTTCGACGTCCAGGTCACCGCGCAGCGGCCGCCGGCAGGCGGGGCCGTGGTGGTGACAGTGACGCCGGGCGACGCGGCTGAAACGTTTCCGGCCGCGTCCACCGCCACCACGTAGAACTGGTACGACGTCGACGCGGTCAGCCCGGACAGGGCCACAGTGGTACTGGTGGGCGAGCCGACCAGCACGTCGGTCGTGCCGGCCTCGCGGTAGACCCGGTACCCGGTGACACCGACGTTGTCGGTCGACGGGGTCCAAGCCAGGGTGAGCCCGGTGGCGGTAACCGCCGAGGCGACCGGGGTGCCGGGGGTGCTCGGCACGGTCGTGTCGGTGGAGCCGGTCGGCGGTGTGGTCACGGTGAGCACCGGTGCGGCGGTCGACCTGTTGCCCGCGCCGTCGAGGGCCACGACGGTGAACTCGTACGACGTCGCCGGCAGCAGCGTGGAGATGGTCAGCGTCGTGCCGGTGACCGGCCGGACTACTACCGTGTCGCTGCCGACCTGCACCTCGCGGACCTCGTAACCGGCCAGGCCACTGCCGCCGCTGTCGGTGGACGCCGCCCAGGTCAGGGTGACCGAGCGGGACGCGAGACCGGACGCGGCAGGCTTACCCGGCGCGGTCGGGGCGGTGGTGTCCGGGGTGGCCGGTCCGGGCTCCTCGCCCCAGACCCGTACCCCGCCGGAGTAGAGCGGCACCTTGCGGTTGGGCCCGGCGGTGGCCTGGTACGACGGGTCGTTTGTCGGGTCCCAGGTGCCGCCCTCCGGCACACCGATCTTGAACTGGACCTCCATCCGGTGCGCCGACTGGCCGGCCGGGGCGATGGTGTGCCCGGTGCAGTCCACCTCGACGTACCAGATGTCGCCGCTGAACTGCTTGGCGGTGGTCGGGGACGGGCAGCCCTGGGTGTAGCCGGCGGTGACCTGCACCGGGCCGGTGCCGTCGGGCCGGAAGTAGTACCGGAACTTTCCGTCGGTCAGCGCGCGGGCCGGGAACGCCGACTTGTTGTAGATCATCGTCTTCAGCCCGGTGGCCCGGGGCTCGGCCTGCGTCACAGTGGTCTCCACTGTCAGCTGGTCGATGTCCGGCGTCTCGGCGACCGGGAAGTTGGCCAGCGGCGTGCCGCCGTACTCGGAGGTCAGTCGGACCAGCGCGGACGTGAAGCCGGCGTTGTAGTCGGTGGCCACCTCGTTCATCACGTAGTCCGACCGGCTGTCGCTGTACGCGTCGTTGGCCGCGGACGGGCCGCCGACCAGCGCGCCGTAGAGGGTGTGCCGGGTCTCCACGGGCACGGTCTGGCTGTCCCACCAGGAGCCGTGCGCGGTGCGGTGGTGCGGGTTCTTCGGTGCGTTGGCGCCGAACCCGATGACGTAGCTGGAGTTGCGCGGGTTGTCGCCGAGCGCGTAGTTGATCTGCCGGACGGCGAAGTCGTGGTAGCGCGCCTTGCGGGTCGTGTCGGTGGTCTTGTCGCTGTAGACCAGCGCGGCGAAGGAGGTGTTCGCGGCGTAGCGCAGCGCACCCCAGGAGTCGAGCACTGCCATCCCGCCCGGCGAGTACGGCACCCGTTGCCCGTCCACCCCGACGGTCCAGTAGTCCAGCCAGCGGTTGGCGTCGTCGACGTACTTCTGCTTGCCGGTCAGGTTGGCCAGCAGCACGTACGCCCCGAACTGCTTGTTGTCCCAGGCGATTGTCCACTTGTAGGAGCGGGTGGTGGACTGGTTCTCGGTGCCGAGCTTGTCGTACTCGCTCTCGGCCTTGGTCAGGTAACTCGCCTCGCCGGTGGCCCGGTGCAGCCAGATGGCGGCCCAGACCAGCTCGTCCTGCCAGCCGCTCCACGAGCGGTAGAAGCTTGTCGCGTCGGTGATGCACTCGTGGTAGGACTTCCGCACCGTGTCGGCGAAGGTGTAGAGCTGCCGGGCGTGGGTGAGCAGCCGGTCGGCGTAGGTCGCGTCGGTGGGCCGGAACACCATCGAGGAGGCGGCCATCGCGGCGGCCGTCTCGCCGGCCAGGTCCGCGCCGCCACAGCTCGCGTCGATCTTGTACGCGGGTCGCGCCATCGGCATCACCTCGGCCGGGCCCCACCACTTGTGGTCGTCGTCGCCCTTGCCGATCTGTCCGTAGAGGACGTTGGCCGACGGGTGCGCCTTGATGAAGTAGTCGTTGACGAAGCGCAGGTTGTTGAGCAGGTGCGGCAGTTGCCCCGACGCGGTGTAGCCGCTGCGGTACTCCACCGCACCCCAGGCCAGCATCGTGGCGCTGAACGCCATCGGGAAGCCGAACTTGACGTGGTCACCGGCGTCGTACCAGCCGCCGGTGAGGTCCAGCCCGACGTCGGCGCCGTCGGTGAGCGCGCTGTCGCCACGCCAGGAGACCCGGTTCCAGTCGGGCTTCCGGCCGGACTGCTGCGCCTCGTAGAAGAGCAGCGACTTCTGCAACGCCTCGGCGTAGTTGTAGGTTGCCGGGGCGGCGGACGCGGGTGCCGACGCCGGCCCGGCGACCACCAGGGACAGGCCGGTGAGCAGGGCGATGCCGCCGGCCAGCAGCCGGCGGGGCCAGGGTTGGTCGACGACCGGTGAGCGGCCGGGAACCGACCGGGTGGCATGGCGCATGGCGGGCTCCTGTCGGAGGCGCCGCCGATGGTCGCACCAACGCGGGACGGCGTTCGGGCGGCACGGCCACCGGCGGCCTCGGGGGTGGCGGTATGACCATGGCAGGCGATGGAAGCGCTCCCATGGATAACCGACAATGTAATGTGGCCGCCGCCGATTGGGAAGCCTCCCACCCGGAGGGCGTCACATAATCGATTCCCGCCAATCAACCTGGCGGACCCGGACACCTCGCAGCCGCATCCCCGCCGAACCCTGACGTGGGCGACCGGCCTTCCGATCAGCGCGGACGGGCCAGGGCCGCGACGGCGAGCGGGACGGTGAGGGTGAGCAGCGCACCGTCGCGCTCCACCGAGCTGGGCCGGTCCAGCCGCCGCAGCGTCCGCAGCATCGGTGTGTTCTCCGCCTGGACGTGCAGCACCAACGCCGCGTACCCGGCGGCGTCGGCGTGCCGGACCAACCGGCGCAGCAACGCCGAGCCGAGCCCCCGCCGCTGCCAGTCGTCGCGCACCAGCAGCGCCACCTCGGCCTCGTCGCCCTCGCCGAGCAGGTTCGCCATGGCGACCACGGACTCCGCCGCACCGTCGGCACCGGTGGTCGTCGCGACAAGCGTCAACCCTCGCCCCGGCTCCAGCAGCCGGCGCAGTCGGGCTGGCTGCGGCAGCAGCGCCCCGCTCAGGTAACGCCGGTGCCGGCTACCCGGTGAGCATGTCTCGTGCAGCTCGACGACGCCGGACAGGTCGTCGGCGCAGCCCGGCCGGACGCCCACCTCGGCCCCGTCGGGCAGCACCAGTGTGACCTGTTCCGCGGCCCGGCGTGCCACTGTGGCGGCCAGCTCGACCAGGGCCTGCGCCCGGGCGTACTCCGCCGGGGTGAAGGCGGGCGCGGCCCGGCGCAGCGCGAACGAGCCGCCCGCCGGGTCGGCCAGCGACATTGTGGCGTCGGTGATCCCCCGGTCGACGCCTGTCGACGCGGGTCGCCAGGTGACCGAGTCGGCGCCGAGCAGGGTCCGCAACGCCTCGCCCGTCGCGTCCGGGTCGCGCACCAGCCGGTTGGCCAGCCCGAGCACCCGGGTGGGCTGGTCGGCCAGGCCGCGCGCCTCGCTGCGCGCCACCCAGCAGTCCCGGCCCCGACCGCGCTCGACGGCGGCGATCAGGCCCGCCTCGTCGAGTGTGTCCGGGGCGTCGACCAGGAAGTCGTCCACCGCGCCCTGCTCGGTGGGTTGCACCTGCACGCTGAGGATGTTGACCCCGCGCAGCGCGAGGCTCGCCGTGAGCACCGACAGGTAGCCCGGTCGGTCGTCCACCGTGGCTCGAATCCGCCACAACGTCATGGTTGGCTCCCTTCCCCACCGCAGAGCCTCGCCCCCGGCTGTTGCCGCCCGATTGCCCGGCGGTGTCGTGCCCGGGAACTCGTCGGCCGGTCAGGGGCCGGCGACCACCGGCGGCGCGCCGACCAGGTCCAGCCGATCACCGAGGATCACCGCACTGGCCCGGACCAGCTGGGTGAGCCGGTCGACCTCGGTGCTGTGGAAGTTGGCGGCGCAGAGGGTGTCGCTGTATTCCCGGGCCACCACCAGCACCAGGCCCGCCCGGCCGAACGGCGCGATCGCGTGGTGGGTGCCGTCGGGCGTGGTCATCGACCGACCGCGCAGCGGGGTCACCTCCGGCAACCGCACGGGTACGGGTGCACGCCAGCTCGCGTGCCCCACCGTCGCACCGCCACCCCCGGTCCGTGAGGCCCAGTCGAGAGGCACCATGGCGGCGACGGCCCAGTCGGCTGCCAGCAGCCCGGGCACCGCGTCGACCAGGGTGGCCAGCCCGTCGGCCGGGTTGGCGGCGACCTGGGCCAACAACTCCGCGTCCTGGCCGGTGGTGGTGGGCGCGCCGATCGCCCGCCACACGCCGTCCACCCGCACGCCCGGAATCGCCGCGAGGCCAGCCAGCAGCCGCTCCACCCGGGCGGCGCCCGGCCAGACGACAGTGAAGTCGTCCACCGCGCGCCCACCGAGTCGTTCGAGGACCACCACCTGGACGATGTCCGCGCCGGAGACGCCCAACGTGCGGGCGACCTGGCCGAGGGTGCCCGGACGGTCCGGCAGGGTGACCCGAACTCGCAGCAACATGTCTGTCCCTCCGCTCGGCGGGCCGGCGACAATCGGCCGGCAGGCTGCGACACAGCCTGCCGGATGACCATTTCGTCCCTGTTGCAGAGGCATGTCCCGAGGGGAAATTCTGACCTTGACAACGTGAGCGGGCTGCCATCAACTAGTCGGATGAGTGATCCGGCCGTCGATGCGCTGCGACCGGGCACCGTTCCCGCCTCTCCGACCGGGCTCTCCCTGGACCGGCTCGCCGGCTACCTGGCCGAGCACCGACCCGAGCTGGCGGTCGGGCCGCTGCGGGCCGACCTGATCGCGGGCGGCAAGTCCAACCTCACCTACCTGCTGCGCGCCGGCGACCGGGAGGTCGTGCTGCGCCGCCCTCCGCTCGGGCACGTGCTGGCAACCGCGCACGACATGGCCCGCGAGTTCCGGGTCATCTCGGCGCTGGCGTCGACCGCGGTGCCGGTCCCGGGCGCGCTGCTGCTCTGCACCGACCCCGAGGTGATCGGCGCGCCCTTCTACCTCATGGAGCGGATGCCCGGCGAGGTGTTCCGCACCCGCGCGCAGACCGACCCGCTCGGCGACGAGGGACGCCGGGCCCTCGCCATGGCGATGATGGACACGCTCGCCGCGCTGCACAGCGTCGAGCCGGCCACTGTCGGGCTTGGCGACTTCGGCCGCCCGGAGGGCTACCTGGCCCGGCAGGTCCGCCGCTGGGGTGGGCAACTCGACCGCTCGCGCAGCCGGGAGCTGCCCGGCATCGACGAGCTGCGTGACCTGCTCGCGGCGACCGCCCCGGAGGGCGCGAACGCCGGCCGGATCGTGCACGGCGACTACCGGTTGGACAACCTCCTCGCCTCGGCCGACCCGGTGGCCGTGCACGCCGTCCTCGACTGGGAGATGGCCACCCTCGGTGACCCGCTCGCCGATCTGGGGCTGCTCCTGACGTACTGGGAGGTGTTGGGCGGCAGCGACACCGCCGCGGGCAACCCGGTCGCCGACGGGCTCGGCCCGCGCGCCGGCTTCCCCACCGGCGGCGAGCTGATCGACAGATACGCCGGGCGCAGCGACGTGGACGTCGGGCCGCTGCACTGGCACGTGGCGCTGGGGTGTTTCAAGCTCGCTGTCATCTGCGAGGGCATCCACTACCGGCACACGCTCGGGCAGACGCTCGGCGAGGGCTTCGACCGGATCGGCGAGATGGTGGCACCGCTGGTCGCGCACGGGCTGACCGCCGCCAGGGAGCGGTGATGGACTTCTCATTCGACACCCGGACCGAGGAGCTGCGCGGCGAGCTGACCCGGTTCCTGACCGAGCACGTCTACCCGGCCGAGGCCGTGCACGCCGAGCAGGTGGCCGCCGGTGACCCGTGGTCGCGTACCCCGGTGCTGGCCGAGCTGAAGGCGGAGGCCCGCAAGCGCGGCCTGTGGAACCTGTTCCTCCCCGACCCGCGCTACGGCGCCGGCCTGACCAACCTCCAGTACGCGCCGCTTGCCGAGTTGACCGGGCGCAGCCCGCATCTGGCGCCCGAGGCGGTCAACTGCGCGGCGCCGGACACCGGCAACATGGAGTTGCTTGCCGAGTTCGGCTCGGACGCCCAGCGGCACCGCTGGCTGATGCCGCTGCTGGAGGGCGAGATCCGCTCCGCGTTCTGCATGACCGAACCGGACGTGGCGTCCTCCGACGCCACAAACATCGCCACCCGGATCACCCGGGACGGCGACGAGTACGTGATCAACGGACGCAAGTGGTGGTCGTCCGGCGCGATGGACCCGCGCTGCGAAATCTTCATCGTGATGGGCAAGACCGACCCCGACGCCGACCGGCACCGCCAGCAGAGCATGGTGCTGGTCCCCCGGGACACTCCCGGGGTGCACGTCCGCCGGGGCATGACCGTCTTCGGCTACACCGACGGCTCACACGGCGGGCACGCCGAGATCGACTTCACCGACGTCCGGGTGCCGGCGGAGAATCTGATCGGCGCCGAGGGCACCGGCTTCGCCATCGCCCAGGCCCGGCTGGGTCCGGGCCGGATCCACCACTGCATGCGATTGGTCGGGATGGCTGAGCGGGCATTGGAGCTGCTCTGCAAGCGGGCGCTCGGGCGGGTCGCGTTCGGCCGGCCGCTGGCCGAGCAGGGCGTGGTCCGGGAGTGGATCGCCGAGTCGCGGGTGCGTATCGAGCAGGCCCGGTTGCTGGTGCTGAAGACGGCCTGGCTGATGGACACCGTCGGCAACAAGGGCGCACACACCGAGATCCAGGCCATCAAGATCGGCACCCCGGCGATGGCGGAGTGGGTGATCGACAAGGCCATCCAGGGGTACGGCGGCGCCGGCGTCAGCCAGGACACTCCCCTGGCCGCCCTCTGGGCGCAGACCCGCACCCTACGCCTGGCCGACGGCCCCGACGAGGTCCACCGTAACTCCCTGGCCAAGCGCGAACTCCGCCGCTGGGCCCCGTAACCCCTGCGCCCGGCGGCGGGTCAGGCGGAGGCGCGGTGGACCAACTGGGTGTCCAGGAGGAGGTGCGTGGCAGGGAGGTCCTCGCCGCGGATCCGGGCCACCAGCAGGCGGGCCATCTGCCGGCCCATCTCCTCCACCGGTTGGAAGACGGTGGTCAGCGGCGGGTCCGCCCGGAGGGCGATCGTCGCGTCGTCGAAGCCGATCACCGCGACGTCCTCCGGCACCCGCCGGCCGGCCTCACGCAGCGTACGTAGCGCGCCGAACGCCATCAGGTCGGACGCGACGAAGACCGCGTCCAGGTCCGGGCAGACGTCCAACAGTCGGCGCATGGCGATCGCGCCGCTGCCCTCGCTGAAGTCGCCGTACGCGATCAGGTCGGGGTTGACGCCGGCCCCGGTGGCCTTCACCGCCTCGGTGTAGCCGGCCAGGCGGGCCAGGCCCACGCCCATGTCCTGCGTACCGGCGATGGTGGCGATGCGACGTCGCCCCTGCCTCGCCAGGTACTCGACCGCCTGCCGGGCTCCGCCAACGTTGTCCACGTCGACGAACCAGGCCGGCTGGGCGCCCGGTTGCAGCATCCGGGCGGGCCGACCGCCGAGCACCGCGGGCAGGCCGCGCTCCTCCAGCAGCGTCGGCAGCGGGTCGGAGTCGTGCAACGACAGCAGCAGTACGCCGTCGACGTGCTGGTTGGTCAGGTGGTGCTCGACCCGCTCCCGCTCCACCGGCGACTGCGCCATGGCCAGCCAGAGCTGCATCGGCGTCTCCAGCAGGCCGGAGCTGATCCCCCGGACGATCGCGGCGAAGAACGGCTCGGTGAAGACCCGTTCGCCGGACTCGGACACCACAAGCGCCACGGAGTCGGTCCGCTGGGTGACGAGCGCGCGGGCGGCTCGGTTCGGCACGTACCCCAGCTCGGCGATGGCCTGTTGGACCGCGGCCCGGGCCTCCGGACTGACCTGCGGCGAGCCGTTGACCACCCGGGAGACCGTGCCCCGACCGACGCCGGCGCGCGCCGCGACCGCATCGAGGGTCGGGCGCCCGAGCGACCGGGTGCGCTGCGTTGTCATCGTCTGCTCCTCCGACGGCGGGCGGACCCGGCGCCACCTGCGAGAGGTGGACGCCAGGACCGTCCTGGTGGCTGGCCCGAGCCTATTGTGCGGCCAGACCGTTGCGCCGGATCACCGAGGCATACCACTTGGCGCTGGACTTGGGGGTGCGGACCTGGCTGTCGTAGTCGACGTGGATCATGCCGAACCGCTTGGTGTAACCCCAGGCCCATTCGAAATTATCCATCAACGACCAGGCAAAGTATCCCCGCAGGGGCACTCCGGCGTCGATCGCCTCGTGCGCGGCGCGCAGGTGGGCGTCGAAGTAGGCCAGCCGGTCGACGTCGTCGACCTCTCCGTCGACCAGAGAGTCGACGAACGCGGAACCGTTCTCGGTGACGTAGAGCGGCAGGTCGGTGTAGTCGTGCACCCGACGCAGCGTCTCGGTCAGGCCCGGGGCGTCGATCTCCCAGCCCATGTCGGTCACCGGGACGCCCCGGGTGACGAACCGGACGTCCTCGCTGCCCGGCCAGCACGAGGGCGCCGGATCGATCGCGGCGCCCTCGGTCGCCGCGGCGACCACGTGCCGGCTGTAGTAGTTGACCCCGACCAGGTCCAGCGGCGTGGAGATGGTCGCCAGGTCGCCGTCCCGCACGTGGCCGAAGTCGGTCACCGTGGCGAGGTCGGCCACCAGATCCTCCGGGTACGACCCCCGCAGCAGCGGGTCGAGGAAGAACCGGTTGGCCAGCCCGTCGATCCGCCGGGCGGCGTCCACGTCCGCCGGAGCGTCGCTGGCCGGGTCGACCGGGTAGAGGTTGACAGTCACGCCCACCTCGGCGGCCGGCCGGGCGGCCCGCAACGCCTGCACGGCCAGGCCGTGACCGAGCATCAGGTGGTGGCCGGCGCGAACCGCGTCCGCACCGTCGGTGCGGCCGGGGGCGTGCACACCGGAGCCGTAGCCGAGGAACGCCGAGCACCACGGCTCGTTCAGCGTGGTCCAGTAACGCACCCGGTCACCGAGCGCGTCGGCCAGCAGCGTCGTGTAGTCGGCGAAGCGGGCCGCGGTGTCCCGGGCCGGCCAGCCGCCGGCGTCCTCCAGTGGCTGTGGCAGGTCCCAGTGGTAGAGGGTCAGCCACGGCTCGATGCCGTTGGCCAGCAGCTCGTCGACCAGACGCCGGTAGAAGTCCAGACCCTGCGGGTTGGCCGCACCGGTGCCGCCGGGCTGCACCCGGGACCAGGAGACCGAGAAACGGTACGACTTCAGGCCCAGCTCGGCCATCAGCGCGACGTCGCCACCGAGGCGGTGGTAGTGGTCGCAGGCGACGTCGCCGGTGTGCCCGGCGACGACCCGACCGTCGGTGTGGCTGAAGGTGTCCCAGATCGACGGGGTACGGCCGTCGTCGGCCGCCGCCCCCTCGATCTGGTACGCCGCGGTCGCGGCTCCCCACAGGAATCCGGGTGGGAAGGTCAGCCCGGGGCGCTCGTCGAGGACACCAACGGCGGGTGGGCTGGCGGGGTTGCTCACGACTTGACGGCACCTTCCATGATCCCGCCAATGATCTGGCGGCCGAACACGAGGAAAACGATCACCAGGGGGATGGTGCCGATCGCCGTTGCGGCGAACACCTGGGAGTAGTCGGTGTAGTAGGCGTACGAGAGGAAGGAGAGCGAGACCTGCAGGGTCGGGTTCTCCGGGGTGAGGATGGCGTACGGCCAGAGGAACGAGTTCCAGGTTTCCATGAAGGTCAGCAGACCGAGGACGCCGGCGGCGGGACGCAGCGCGGGCAGCACGATGCTCCAGTAGATCCGGAACGTGCTCGCCCCGTCGACCCGACCGGCCTCGATCAGCTCGTCGGAGATCGCCTGGCTGGCGTACTGCCGCATCATGAACACGCCGAAGGCGCTGACCAGGAACGGCACGGTGACCGCGTAGAGGGTGTCGTACCAGCCCAGGTCCTGCATCATGCCCCAGAGCGGGATGAGCCCCATCTGGGTCGGGATCATCATGGTGACGATGATCGCCAGCAGGAGGGCGTTGCTGCCCTTGAACCGCAGTTTGGCGAAGGCGAACCCGGCCAGCGAACCGGTGAGCACCACCGAGAGGGTGACCACCGAGGAGACGATGATCGAGTTCATCATGCCGGTGAGGAAGTTGGCGGCGTCGTTGTCGAGCACCCGCCCGAAGTTGTCGCCGAACGCGCCCGCCGGGGTCACCGGCGGGGGCACATCGTTGATCGAGTCCAGGCTGCGGCTGGCAATAACGATCATGTAGTAGAAGGGATAGATCGACAGCAGCGCCGCCAGGACGAGCGCCACGTACGTCAGCGGGCTGGTGCGCCACAGGCGCTGGGAACCCGAGATCATCGAGCTCTCCTCACTTCGCCGAGCGGCGGACGAGTAGGAAGTTGAACAGCGACACCACGACGATGATCATGAAGATCGCCCAGGCGACCGCGGCACCGTAGCCGGCGGTGTTGAGGTTCACGATGCCCATCTCGTACATGTACATGGCCAGCGTCTGGAACTCCCGCTGGTTGCCGCCGATGATGTTGCCGTTGCCGAAGAGCAGGGGCTCGGTGAAGAGCTGCATGCCGCCGATCGTGGACAGGATGACCACGAAGATGAAGGTGGGCTTGAGCATGGGCAGGGTGATCTGCCAGAACTGCCGCCACGGGCCGGCGCCGTCGATCTCCGCGGCCTCGTAGAGATCCTTCGGGATAGCCTGCATACCGGCGAGCAGGATCAGGGTGTTGTATCCCGTCCACCGCCAGTTGACCATCGAGGAGATGGCGAACCAGGAACTCCACCGGTGCCCGTCCCAGTCGACCCCGTCGACACCGACGAAGCTGAGCAGCCAGTTGAACAGACCGAACTCCCGCTGGAACAGCATCCCGAAGACGATCGCGACCGCGGCCACCGACACCACGTTCGGCATGAAGATGGCCATCCGGAAGAAGGTCTTGGCGCGCAGGAAGGTCCGGTTGAGCAGGTTCGCCAGGAAGAGGGCGAGCAACAGCTGCGGGATGGTCGACAGGGCGAAGATGCCGAACGTGTTGACCAGCGCATTCCAGAAGTACTCATCGGAGAACAGCCGGGTGTAGTTGTCGAAGCCGATGAACGAGTGCTCGCCGATCATGTCCCAGTCGTGCAGCGACATCCAGGCGGTACGCACCATCGGGTACAGCCCGAACACGCCGAAGATCAGGAAGAACGGGGCGATGTAGAGATACGGCGAGTACTTGACATCGAGGCGGTTGAGTAACCTTGCCCGGCTACGTCGGGAAGCGACGTCGGGAGAAGGCGGTGCTGCTGGCGACGGCGGTGCCGTCGTGGCCGACAGGCTCATGCGAATTTCCTTTTCCGGCGAGGCCCGGGGGCCCTCGCGCAGGGCGCTACGCGGAGGGGACCGGCCGGTGGCGTCCGGGAAGCCCCGAACGCCACCGGCAGGGAATCACTCAGAAGGCACCCTGAGTCTTTGCGTCCTTCGTGAACTGCTCCCAGGCCTTCGCCTTGTTGGCCTGCCCGTTCTCGAACGCCCGCATGGCCGGCTCGAGTGCGTTCTCCTTCACCGCCTGGTGCTTCGGACCCAGGTGGATCGGCTGGATCTTGGCGACGCTCTCCCCGAAGATCTTGCCGGTCGGCGCGTTGCTGAAGTACTCGTTGGTGTAGCTGAGGAACGCGTCGTTCTTCAGCGCCTCCAGGTTGGTGGGCAGCGGGCCCTTGAGCTTGAATGCCTCCACCTGGCTCTTGGCGTTGGTCAGGTACTCGGCGAGCTTCGCCGCCTCCGTCGGGTACTTGCTCTGCGCCGGAACGGCGAGCCACGAGCCGCCCCAGTTACCGCCGCCGCCCGGCACGGACGCGATGTCCCACTTGCCCTTGTTGGCCGCACCGGAGTTGTCCGCGACGATGCCGAGCATCCAGGACGGGCAGAAGGTGGCCGCGAAGGTGCCCTGCTTGAAGCCACCCGACCACTCCGGCGACCAGGTCTGCGCCTTGGCGGAGATGTCCGCCATCCCGGTGGCGGTCTCCCAGGCGTTCTTCACCGCGGGGCTGGTGTCCGCGATGATGTTGTCTTCCTTGTCGTAGAACAGGTCACCGTTGCCCTGGAAGAGCACGCCGTTGGAGACGGCGGTGATCGAGTCGACGAACGCCTTGCCGCCGCTGCCCTGCTTGTACTTCAGACCGGCGTCGTGGAAGCCCTTCCAGTCCGGCCAGAGCGCCGACACCTGGTCGCGCTCGGTGGGCAGGCCGGCCGCCTGGAACAGGTCCTTGCGGTAGCAGACGGCGAGGCTGCCGACGTCGGTGGGCAGGCCGATCAGCCGGCCGTCCGGCGCCTTGCCCAGCTCCCAC
Organism: Micromonospora sp. NPDC005215; assembly: GCF_040607915.1. NCBI lineage: Bacteria > Bacillati > Actinomycetota > Actinomycetes > Micromonosporales > Micromonosporaceae > Micromonospora > Micromonospora sp. NPDC005215. The sequence goes on from NZ_JBEXHQ010000012.1 coordinate 61,159, forward strand.
TTCCAGGGCAGGTATTCCTTCGAGTGGTCGGCGATCAGCGGCGTGAGGTCGTTCCAGTTGCGCGCGTTGGGCTTGAACTCGTTGAGGATGCCCTCTTCCAGGGCGGTGACGTCCGCCGCGCCCTTGCCGGTGGCCAGGTAGCGGACCAGCTTCGGCCGGTACTCACCGAGCTGTGCGGTCTTGCGCAGCTCGACCTTGATGCCGGTGTCCTTCTCGTACTGCTTGACGAGCTCGTCGTAGCCCATCTCGCCGAAGGTGTCGACGACCAGCTTGGCCGGCTTCTCGCCGGCCGCCGGCTTGTCGTCGTCGTTGCCACAGGCTGCGAGACCGCTGACCGCGGTGATCGCGGCCAGGGCAGCGGCCGCCAGGCGGGTACGCCGCGTGGTGACACTCATTCGCTGACCCCTCTTTCCGGTGGTGAGGCTGATGTGTGGTGGGGGGGTGCTCATCGCGCCAGCCAGGGTGTACGAGTGACCCATGCCACCTCCGGGAGCGCTCCCATGAGATTGCCGACAGGTAACGGGGGTGTCAATAGGACGTTGGGAGCGTTCCCAGATCGTTACCGCCCAGCTAGCCCGGAATCCGCACCCTCAGGAGAAGCGGCGGAGCAGGGTGGTTGCGCGGTCGGGGTCGAAGCGGGATGGTTCGAAGGTGGACCCCGCCCAGTCGCGCAGCGTCGCCTGCCGAGGATCGACCGGGCCGGCCGGGTCGTCCTCGTCGGCCAACGCGACAAGGAGCGCCTGGTAGCCCGGCGGCCCGCCGACACCCTCCGGCGGGCAGGCCCGTTCGCCGTCCAGGCAGACCGGGTACCGCTCGTCGGGGTCCGCGGTCAACGCGTCCTCCACGACCAGGTCGTGCTCCCACCAGTCGCCGAAGTCGTAGGTGTAGGAGAACCGGCTGCCCTTGCCGAGCACCGCGTCCAGCCGCACGTCCAGCTCGTCGTGCAGCGCCAACTCCCCGTCCGGGTCGGGCTCGCCGTACTGCACGGCGTCGATCTCGAACGAGTGCAGGTGACAGTCCCGCCAACCCATCGCGTGCTGCACCACCCGGTGCAGCCGGTCCAGCGTGTAGCCGGCCGGGACGAGCACCCGCCGCCACACCGGCGGACGGACTTCGGCGAGGGACATCTTCAGCTGGAAGATCTGACGCGGCATGCTGTCCTGTCCTCCCGCGGCTTAGGCTGCGAGCATGATCTGCCGAGCGTGCCGGGCCCGGCGACACGACGACTGCCCGGGCCGGAACTGGTGCGACTGCCAGCACCGTACCGCCGAACCGACCCCTCCGGTCACCGGTCCGGCCGGCGAATGACCGTCGGAATTCCGATCCGGCGGCTCTGGCCCGAGCCGTCGACGCAGCCACTCGACGACACCGCGCTGACCGCCCTCTACGGTCGCGCCGACGAACCCCGACTGCGGGTCAACCTCGTCACCAGCCTGGACGGCGCGGTCACCGTGGACGGCTACTCCGCCGGGCTCTCCAGCCAGCCGGACAAGCGGGTGTTCGGCGTGCTCCGGATGGTCTGTGACGCGCTCGTGGTGGCCGCCGGCACGCTGCGCCACGAGGGTTACCGGGCGGTCCGCCTCGACGAGCGCCGCCGCGCCTGGCGTCGCGACAACGGGTTGGTCGAGTACCCCACGCTGGTGGTCGTCTCCGCCGCCCTCGACCTGGATCCGGCGCAGGCCGCCTTCGCCGACGCGCCGACCCGACCGATCGTGCTCACCCACGCCGACGCCGAGCCGCCACCCGGCCTGACCGACGTCGCCGACCTGCTGCGCTGCGGCACCTACCGGGTCGACCTGGCCGCCGGTCTCGCCGAACTGCACAGACGCGGGCTGACCCAACTGCTCTGCGAGGGCGGCCCGCACCTGTTCGGCGCGCTCACCGCCGCCGACCTGGTGGACGAGCTGTGCCTCACCGTCTCGCCGCTGCTCGCCGGGGCCGGCCCCGGCCGGATCACCGCCGGGGACGCCGCGCCGTCCCGGCACCTGCCACTGCGACACGTGCTCGCCGCCGAGGACGGCGTCCTCATGCTCCGCCACGCCCGCCCGTGAGATCTCAGTCGATGAGCACCGCCCCGGGAGCCCACGGGATCCGATAACGCCGGCCGTCCGCCAGGGTGGCCCACACCTGCACGTCGTCGTACGGTTCGTCGGCGATCACCTCGACCACCGCACCGTGCGGCGCCGCGCCGACCGGTTGGCGCACCCCGTTGGCGACCACCTCGACCGTGCGGCCCTCGGGTGCCTGCGCCAGGACGAAGAGCCGGCCGCCCGCGCGGTGGGCGATCGCCAACCCCAGCCCGCCGCCGGTGGACCGGACGTCAAGGCAGACCTGGTCATCATCGGGGCAGGCCAGGTCGTACGAGAGGTAGTCCAGTGCCCGGCGCGGATCGCCGCCGTCGGGCGCGATCCACACCTCGGCCGCCTGACCCCCCGCCGTCTGCTCCTCGGCCCGCGCGGTACGGCGCAGCACCACAAGCGTCTCCGTGCCGGTCCTACCCAGCGCGACCACTCGCTCAGGCGTGGCGGGCATACCGTCGGAGCCGACGATCCCGGCCGGGACCTCGGGCTCGACGCTCGGACCCACGACGCTGATCCCCGCGCCGCCGATCGGGCCGGCCGGCCCGATCGGCGTCAGCAGCGGAGTCGCCAGCGCCACCGCGACGACCAGCGCACCGCCGCAGAGCAGGAGACGTCGCCGGCGTCGGGACCGGCTGCCGGCAACGACCCGGGTGGTGAAGCCCGCCGGCAACTCGACGGTGGCGACGGCGCGATCGAGCAGCTCGGCGACTTCCTGATCACGCATGGTTCTCCTTCGCGACATCGATCGGAATCGCCCCGGCGCCGTCCAGAGCAGCCCGGAGTCGACGCAGTCCACGGGATGCCTGGCTCTTCACCGACCCGGCGGAGCAGCCCAACTCGGCAGCCGTCTCCGCCTCGGTGCAACCCAGCCAGTACCGCAGCACCACGACCGCCCGCATCCGGGGCGGGAGTTGACGCAGCGCATCCAGCAGCAGTTCGCGGTCGTCCACCCGACCCAGCTCGTCCGGTTGCGTGAGGTGGTCCGGCAACTCGGCAACCCGACGACGGCTCCACGGCGAGCGCCAGCGACTGATCAGGCGATTGGTCATGGCGCGGCGCAGGTACGCCTCCGGCTGCCGTTCCCGCACCACCCGCCAGCGCGGGTACGCCTGCATAAGCACCTCCTGCAACAGATCCTCGGCGTCCGCTCGTTGACCGGTGATCAGGACGGCGAACCGCAGGAGCCGGGGGCCACTTGTCGAGACGAAGGCGCCGAAGTCGTCATTCATGCGGGCTCCATGTCTGGGTAACGCGCGCGCCGGCCGTGAGGTTGAGTGCGCGACGCGCTGTCTTCGGCCGGGCACCCAGCGTCAGGAGCATGATGAGGCATGGTGTCGTCCGACGCGTCGCGTGGCGACCTGTCGTACTCCTCGGGCAGGATGCACAGCATGCGCGCCGACCGTGATGCCCGACCGACCCGAGTCGCCCGATGACCGACGCCGACCTCGACAGCCCTGGCGAGGCGGTCGGGCGGGTGCTGGGCACCGCCGACGCCACCCCGTTGCAGTTCTGGACGGCCGTGGCACCCGGCAGTTATCTCCAGCTCGACGACGTGGTGGTCACCCGGCGCGAGCTGCCCAACCGGGAGCCGGTGACGATCGCCGGCGTGGTCACCCAGGTCCGCGCCCGGCACGAGGGCGCCCAGTTCGACTCCGACGTGTTCGCCATCGCCGACGGCACGCTGCCCGCGCAGGTGCAGGAGGCGGCCGAGGTCACCACGACGCGGGTCGATCCGGAGCTGTACGTGCCGCCGACCCCGGGCGCTGTGGTGCACCGGGCCGAGGGCGACGCCCGGGCGCGTGCGCTGCACTTCGACCGGATGGAGCGACGCATCCCGATGGGCATGGGCCGCGACGGGGTGCCGGTCTACCTCAACGCCGACTTTCTCGACGGCAGCCGGGGCGCGCACGTCTCCATCTCCGGCATCTCCGGGGTGGCCACCAAGACCAGCTTCGCGACCTTCCTGCTCTACTCGGTCTTCCGCTCCGGCGTGCTGGGCGGCGACGCGGTAAACGCCAAGGCGCTGATCTTCAACGTCAAGGGCGAGGACCTGCTCTTCCTCGACCACCCCAACACCCGCCTCGACGAGCCGACCCGCGCGGCGTACGCGAAGCTCGGGCTGAGCGCCGGCGCCTTCCCCGACGTGCGGGTGTACGCCCCGCCCCGGCCCGGTGACGCGGCCGGCACGCCGGACGTGAGCAGCCGGCTCACCGGGGTGGACTCGTTCTACTGGACGCTCAGCGAGTTCTGCACGGACCGCCTGCTGCCCTACGTCTTCGCCGACGCCGACGACGAACGCCAGCAGTACACGATGGTGGTCCACTCGGTGGCCGCGCACCTGGCGCGTTACGCCCAGCCGGCCGACGGTGGGGTGAGCATCGACGGGGTGCGGCTCGGCTCCTACGGCGACCTGGTCGACCACATCGTCGACCAGCTCAACGACGACGAGACCCGCTCCGACTGGGCGGGCAGCGCTGTCGGTCTGGGCACCGTCAACGCGTTCGCCCGACGGTTGATCGGCAGCAAGAAGGACCTCGCCCGGCTGATCCGTGGCGACCTGGCCACCCGCCGCCCGCACTCGATCAACACCAGCGAGTCGGCGCAGGTGACAGTGGTCGACCTGCACAACCTGCCGGACCGCGCGCAGCGGTTCGTGGTGGGTGTGACGCTGAAGAGTGAGTTCGAGCGCAAGGAGAAGTCGGGCACCGCCAAGCCACTGCTCTTCGTCGTCCTCGACGAGCTCAACAAGTACGCCCCCCGGGAGGGCTCCTCGCCGATCAAGGAGGTCCTGCTCGACATCGCCGAGCGGGGCCGCTCACTCGGGGTGATCCTGATCGGCGCGCAGCAGACGGCGAGTGAGGTGGAGCGGCGCATCGTCACCAACTCGGCGATCCGGGTGGTCGGCCGGCTCGACCCGGCCGAGGCCTCCCGCCCGGAGTACGGTTTCCTCCCGCCGGCGCAGCGGCAGCGGGCGCTGCTGGCCAAGCCGGGCACGATGTTCGTCAACCAGCCGGACATTCCGGTGCCGCTCTGTCTGGAGTTCCCGTTCCCGGCCTGGGCCACCCGGGTCTCCGAGGCGGGCCGGGCACCATCGGAGACGTTGCGCTCGATCACCCAGTCCGCCGATCCGTTCGCCGTCGTGGGCTCCGGCGGCGGCAGCAGCGACGACGACATCCCGTTCTAGGTAGGGGCCGGCACAGCCATGAAGATCCTGCACACCTCCGACTGGCACGTGGGAAAGGTGCTCAAGGGGCAGTCCCGGGCCGAGGAGCACAAGGCCGTGCTGGCCGGGGTGATCGACATCGCCCGCGCCGAGCAGCCGGATCTGGTGATCGTCGCCGGCGACCTCTACGACACCGCCGCGCCCAGCTCGGAGGCGACCCGCCTCGTCACCCGGGCGTTGACCGCGCTGCGCCGCACCGGCGCGGACGTGGTCGCGATCGGCGGCAACCACGACAACGGCCCCGCGCTGGACGCGCTGCGTCCGTGGGCTGATGCCGCCGGCATCACGCTGCGCGGTGGGGTGCGGGAAGATCCCGACGAGCACGTGATCGACGGCACCACCGCCGGCGGTGAGCGGTGGCGGCTGGCCGCGCTGCCGTTCCTGTCCCAGCGGTACGCGGTGCGCGCCCTGGAGATGTACGACCTGACCGCCGCGGAGACCAACCAGACGTACGCCGACCACCTGGGCCGGGTGCTGGGGCGACTCACCGAGGGTTTCACCGAACCGGACCGGGTGCACCTGGTCACCGCGCACCTCACGGTGACCGGCGCGACCACCGGTGGCGGCGAACGCGACGCGCACACAGTGCTGGGCTACGCCGTCCCGGCCACCGTGTTCCCGGCCACCGCGCACTACGTGGCGCTGGGCCACCTGCACCGGGCGCAGCGGGTCATCGGCCCCTGCCCGGTGCGGTACAGCGGCAGCCCACTCGCTGTCGACTTCGGTGAGCAGGAAAATGTCCCCTCGGTGACGATGGTCGAGGTGACGGCCAGCACCGCCGCCCGGGTGCGGGAGGTGCCGGTGACCGCGGCGAGCGCGCTGCGCACGGTGCGGGGCACCCTGGCCCAGCTCGCCGAGATCGAGGCACCGGACGCCTGGCTGCGGGTGTTTGTGCGGGAGCAACCCCGCGCCGGCCTGCGCGAGGAGGTGCAGGAGCTGCTGCCCCGGGCGCTGGAGATCCGAATCGACCCGGAGCTGTTGACCGCGCCGGGCAGCGGTGCCCGCATCGCGCAGCGCTCGGGGCGTTCGCCGCGGGAGTTGTTCGCCGACTACCTGGACAGCCGGGGCCACGCCGACGAGGGCGTCCGGGAGCTTTTCGACGAGCTCTTCGAGGAGGTCGAGCACTGATGCGTCCGATGCGGTTGGACATGGCCGGGTTCACGGTCTTCCGGGACGACACCACAGTCGACTTCACCGACGCGGACTTCTTCGCCCTGATCGGTCCGACCGGTTCGGGCAAGTCCACAGTGCTGGATGCCATCTGTTTCGCCCTCTACGGCATGGTGCCCCGCTGGGGTGGCGCGCGGGGGTTGGCGAACGCGCTCGCGCCGTCGGCGACCGAGGCCCGGGTGCGGTTGGTCTTCGAGTCCGGCGGTGCCCGGTACGTGGCGACCCGGGTGGTCCGCCGGGACGGCCGGGGCAACGTGAAGACCGCGAACGCCGGCCTGCAACTGATGCCGGCCGGCTTCGACGTGACCAAACTGGACACCGGGTTGAGCCCGGACGACCTCGGCGAGGTCGTCGCGGGCACCCCCGCCGAGATGGAGCAGGCGGTGCTGGAGGCGGTGGGGCTGCCGTACGAGCAGTTCACCAGCTGCGTGGTGCTGCCGCAGGGGCAGTTCGCGGACTTTCTGCACGCCAAGCCGGCGACCCGGCAGCAGATCCTGGTCAACCTGCTCGGCCTCGGGGTCTACGAGGATGTGCAGAAGAAGGCGACGGCGCGCGCCGCGCAGGCGGAGGCCCGGCTGGAGGCGGTCGACCAGGTGCTCGCCGGGCTGACCGGCGTGGACGACGAGGCGTTGGCCGAGGCCGACGCGCGGGTCGACCGGATGGCCGCGCTGGCCGGCGAGGTGACCGCCGCGGTGCCGGAGCTGGCAGCGGCCCGCTCCGCCGCCCGGGAGGCGGCGGCGGCGCTGAGGGCTCTCGACGACGAGCTGACCGTCCTGACCGGGGTGCGCGCGCCCGCCGGGGTGGCCGAGGTGGCCCGCGCGGTCACCGCGGCGCGGGCCGACGCCGAGGCGGCGGCGACCGGGGTGTCGTTGGCCGAGGAGCGGGAGGAGAAGCTGCGCGGCGAGCTGACCGCCGCCGGTGACGAGAGCGCGCTGCGGCTGCAACTGCGGGCGTACGACGATCGGGACCGGTTGTCCGGCGAAGCCGACACGGTCCGCGCCGCGGTGCGCGCGGCGAACGACGAGCACGCCGCGGCGGTGGCCGCGCTGGCGGTGGCTCGCGCGGCGGCCGAGCGGGCCGAGGCCGAGCTGGAGGCGGCCTTCCGGGCGCACGAGGAGGCGAAGGCCACCGACCTGGCGGTCAGCCTGCGGGTGCACCTGCATGCCGGCGCGGCCTGCCCGGTCTGCGAGCAGCCGGTGGCGCGGGTGCCGGCGGTGCCGGCCGATTCGGCGGTGGCGGCTGCGACGGCGGCGGGCAAGGTGGCGCGGGCGGCGAGCAAGGCCGCGCAGGCGACAGTGCAGCAACGGGACGCGGCGGCGCGTGACCTGGAACGGCTGCTGGTGCAGGCGCGGGCCCGGCAGGAGCAGGTGGACGCCCGACTGGCCGAGTTGGACGGGCAGCTCGCCGGCGCGGCGGAGCCGGCCGTGTTGCGCCGGGAGTTGGCCGAGCACGCCCGGTTGCGGCGCGCACTGGAGGAGGCGGCGACCGCGGTGCGGGCCGGCCGGGAGGCCGCGCGCCAGGCCCGCGCCGGGGTGGATGCCGCCGAGGAGCGGCTGCGGGCCGTCTGGCGGGCCTTCGACACGTCCCGGGACGGGTTGGCGCGGTTCGGCCCGCCGGTGACCGACCGGGACGACGTGGCAGTGGCCTGGTCGGCGTTGACGGGTTGGGCGACCACCGAGGCGGATCGACGCCGCGCCGATCGGGCGACCCGGGCCGCCGCGGTCGCCGAGGCCGAGTCGGTGGCCGACGCGGTGCAGCGGCGCATCGCCGGCATCTTCGCCGACGCCGACGTGCCGGTCGGCGCCGATCCGGTGCACGCGGCGACAGTGGCGGTGGAGCGGGCCGACGCCGACCGCCGCCGGCTGGCCGAGCGCCGGGAGCAGGCCGGCACGCTGCGCGAGCAGCGGGCCGGGCACGAGCGGGAGGCGCAGGTGGCGCGCGCGCTCGCCGGGCACCTGCGGGCCAACAACTTCGAACGGTGGTTGCTGGCCGAGGCGTTGGACCTGCTTGTGGACGGCGCGTCGGGGATCCTGCGGGAGCTCTCCTCCGGCCAGTACGAGCTGGTGCACGACAAGGGTGAGTTCGTCGTGGTCGACCACCACGACGCGGGGCTGCGCCGGGGGGTGCGCACCCTCTCCGGCGGTGAGACGTTCCAGGCGTCGCTGGCGTTGGCGTTGGCGCTCTCCGAGCAGCTGGCCGGGATGTCGACCACGGCGGCGAGCCTGGAGTCGATCGTCCTGGACGAGGGCTTCGGCACGCTCGACGCGGCGACCCTGGACACGGTCGCCGCCACATTGGAAAACCTGGCCGCCCGGGGCGACCGGATGGTCGGCGTGGTCACCCACGTGCCGGCGCTGGCCGAACGGATCCCGGTCCGCTTCGAGGTGCGCAAGGACGCGCGTTCGGCGCGGGTAGAGCGGACGGGCCGGTGAGCGCGAGGAGTGCAGCGCAGCGGAGCCCCGCAGTCGCGAACGAAAGACTCGCGCGGTGAGCGACGCGGCGTTCTTCGTCGACTCGTGGGATCCGGCGTACGGGGCGTCGTTCGAGGCGTCGGCCGCCGGGCCGGCCGCGCCGAGCAGCGCGCAGGTCGACGCGGACGTGGAGCTGCCCGCGGTGGACTGGCGGGCGATCGGGGTACGCCCCCAGGTGCGGGCGCCCGACGTGGTGCTGATGGTCGACGGGGTCCGCCGGATCGACGCGAGTATCTGGACGGCGGAGACCGACGGCGTGTCGTTTCCCGGTCTGGCCGCCTCGTACGCGGCCGGGGTGGTCCGGTGCGACCTGGGCCGGGGCGCTGCGCAGTTGGCCGGCACCCGGGTTGGTCGGGGCCTGTTCACGGCGAGCCCGTCGGCGCAGGACGTGGTGGCCGGCGCGATCCGCTACCCGGTGCACCGGGTGGGTGGCACCGGTGAGCTGGCGAAGCTGCCAGCCGCGGTGCAGGGCCCGCTGACCGCGTTGGAGGTGGCGGTGTCCGACGCCGCCCGGGTCGACGGCGACCTGCTGGTGGTGGACGGCCCGTTGCGCAGTCGCCGACAGTTGCCGCGCACGCTCGGCTACATCAAGACCCAGCACAGCCAGTATCTGGATGCCCGGCTGACCGCGGTGGTGACCGGCCTGGCGTCGGGTGAGCGTTCCCCGGTGTTCCGGCTGGGCACCGCCTGGGGTGGCTGGTCGTGGTATCTGCGGCTGCCGGTGGCGGTCGGCGCGCCGTGGGCGGGCATCGTGCGGGTGGAGTGTTCGGCCGACCTGCCCGTGGAGGCGGCGATCGAGCTGGCCGACCTGTCGCTTGTCACCCTGCCCCGCTTCGCCTCCACCCCGTACAAGGACCCGCGGGCCCCACAGAACCTGATCCCGATCGCCGGGCTGGAGCGCCGGCTGCGTGCCCTGCTCGGCGATTCCCGGCTGCTGCACCGCGCGTTGACCGCCGCGGCCCGTGCGGCCCGTTGACAGCGGATACTTGTCGGGATGGGACGTAAGCGGGCGGCTGACCGGGTGGTCGAGCAGGTCGACACCGGGCGGGCCGAGCTGGTTCCGGACCCGGACCGGGCCGGCTCGTGGACGCTGCTGCTGGACGGCGCGCCGCAGTCGCACGTCGACCTGACCGACCCGACGCACCTGGAATTCGAGTACGTGCGGCGGTTGGCCGCCGCGGTGGACCTGGTCGCACCGGCCGGTGAGCCGCTGCGGGTGCTGCATCTGGGTGGCGGCGCCCTGACCCTGCCCCGTTACGTGTCGGTCACCCGGCCCGGCTCGACCCAGCGGGTGGCCGAGGTGGACGGCGCGCTTGTGGAGTTGGTCCGCAGGGTGCTGCCGTGGCCGTCCGACGCCCGGCTGCGGGTCCGCGTGGAGGATGCGCGGGCCGTGTTGACCGCCACCCGGGACGCCAGCTACGACGTGGTGGTCGCCGACGTGTTCGCCGGTGCCCGTACCCCGGCTCATCTCACCTCGGTGGAATATGCGGCCGAGGTGGCCCGGGTGCTCCGCCCCGCGGGGTGGTATCTGGCGAACCTGGCCGACGGCCCGCCGCTGCGGCACGCACGTGGGCAGGTCGCCACGGTCCGCTCGGTGTTGCCGCAGGCCTGTCTGGTCAGTGACGCGGCGGTGTTGCGGGGCCGCCGGTACGGAAATCTGGTGCTTGTCGCCGGACGGTCCACACCGCCGGTGCCGGAGCTGACCCGGCGCGCGGCCGGCGACTGGTTCCCTGGCCGGGTGGTGGCCGGCGACGAGTTGGACCGCTTCGCCGGCGGCGCACAGGTGGTCCGCGACGCGGACGCCACCGGTTCCGATCCGCCGCCACCGGGCCTGTTCTCCGTCCGCCGCTGACCGTCCACCCGACGGCTCCGCAGAACTTTTTCGCCGTTTGTTGATCCGCTCGGGGCGGCGCTGCGTACCACCGGGCGGCCCGCTTCGTGGGCCGGCGATGGTTTCGGACACCCCGGAGGTCTGCATGCATGCGGTGGCGGCCGGTTGGCATGGCGACGTGGTAGGCGCGGACTGGATGTCGGCGCGATCCTCGTCACGGCCGACGTCGTCTGCCCGGGGGGTCGACGCGCACGCTACGTCTCGCCAGAATGGTCCGGTGACGCCGCGACCGGCGCCCGGACGCCATCAGGCGACGACAACCGAGGCCAGCCACTCCGACCAGTTGATCCGTCAGCTCTACGCCGAGCATGCCGGCCCGTTGCTGATGTTCGTCATGCGCCTCACCGGGGGGGACCGGCAGCGCGCGGAGGACATCGTCCAGGAAACGCTGCTGCGGGCCTGGCGTAACGCGCACCGCCTGGGCACGCAGGGGCAGGGGTCGCTGCGGCCGTGGCTGGTCACGGTGGCCCGTCGGATCGCCATCGACGAGCACCGCAGCCAGGAGGCGCGACCGCCGGAGACGTACGACCGGGACCTCACCGCGTTCGCCGAGGCGGACAGCACCGACCGGGTGTTGCGGACCATGACGGTGGCGGACGCGCTGCGTACGCTCAGTCAGTCGCACCGGGAAATCCTGATCTCGACGTACTTTCGGGGGCGGACGGTGCCAGAGGCCGCCGAGGAGTTGGGGCTGCCACTGGGCACCGCCAAGTCGAGGGTCTACTACGCGCTGCGCGCGCTGCGCACGGCTCTGCAGGAGCGGGGGGTGACAGAATGAGCCGGCCGGACCACATGGACGTAGCGGCGTACGCGCTCGGTGTGCTCGACGAGCAGGACACTGAGCGGTTCGAGGAGCATCTCGCCACCTGCTGGGCGTGTGCGGCCGAGTTGGAGACGATGGTGCCGGTGGTCGGTCTGCTCTCCGACATCGACGGCGAGACGATGATGGCGTTGGAGCAGACGGCGACCGACCCGGCGCTGCTGAACCGGACGCTGGGCGCGGTCCGGGCCGACCGGCGGCGTACCCGGTTTCGTCAGCTGCTCGCGACGGCCGCCGCGGTGGTGGTCTTCGGCGGTCTGACCGGGTACGGCTTCGTCAGCGTGACCGGCAGCGAATCGGCGCCGCTCGCCGGTGCGACGCCGAGCACACCGGCCGATCCGACGACGAGCGGGCCGACGGCCCCGCCGAGCGGCCCTGGTGTCGGCGGCACCGAGGAGGAGGGCGACCAGGTCGAGGCCACCGATCCGACGACCGGTGTGCAGACCACCATGTTCCTGGTGAAACGGGAGTACGGCACGCGGATCAATTTCAGCCTGCGGAAGCTGCCCGGCCCGCGCGTCTGCCGGTTGGTGGTGGTGCGGAAGAACGCCAGCACCGAGGTCATTTCGAGCTGGTCGGTGCCGGACGGCGGTTACGGCACCAGCACCCGACCGCAGGGTCTGGAGTTGAGTGCGTCGACGTCGGCTCCGGTGGACGACATCAAGCAACTCCAGGTGCAGTCGGTGGACGCCAATGGTGTGGCGAGTCCGCTGGTCACGCTACCTATGTAGTCTCGCGTACGGATCGGCGCCGGCCATGGCGACAATGGCCGGCGCCGATCTGTCGTTGCCGGAGAAGTCCCGCATCGGGGGCGTACGCATTCCCACTCGAATCGGTTCAACCAATTCAGGTGAAATTGACCACTGTTACTACTTCAACCTTGACAGCCCGCCTTCCGTACCTATGGGTGAACTACCAAGAATGAGGAGGGCACGTGGCACAGATGAAGCGGACCGTCATCGTCGCGAGCGCGATGATCGCACTAACGGCCTGCGCTCCCGCAGGTTACGACGGGGCGAACTCGAGCGCGGCCGAGCCGGTCGCCGTCGCCGCGGCCGAGCCCAGCGCGTCGGCTGAAGCCGAGGCGTCGGCGTCCGCGGAGGCGCCAGCCGCCGACGCGCCGCCCGCGAACGTAGATTTGACCGAGAAGCTGGTCGGCAAGAGCGTCGCCCGAATGGGCAAGGTCGTCACCGACCAGGACGGCTGGATCCTGTACCGCTTCGACAAGGACACCGCCGACCCGCCGTCGTCGAACTGCGTCGACAAGTGCGCCGAGGTGTGGCCCCCGGCGCTGACCGACGGCAACCCGCAGCTCACCGGCGTCTCCGACGACAAGGTCAGCAGCGTGACCCGCCAGGACGGCACCCGTCAGCTCACCATCGCCGGCTGGCCGGTCTACCGCTACATCGGCGACAAGAAGCCCGGCCAGTGGAAGGGCCAGGCGGTTGGTGGCACCTGGTTCGTGGTCCAGCCGGACGGCAAGAAGAACCTCAGCTGCCTGCCCACCTCCACGCCGAAGGCGGTCGCGCCGCCCGCGGACAGCGGCGCCAACGACGCCGGGGGCTCGGGCTACTCGTACTGATCCCAGACGCCACGCGGGCACGGTGGCCGGTCGCAGCCGGGGAGGGCGCGGCCGGCCACCGCCGTGTCCGTGCGGGCCGGCGGTGGCCGTGGCCAGGCCGCGACCTGGCAGAGTGGCGGGGTGACCGATACCGAACCCGCCGCGACCCGGGTGCTGCGCCCGCCGGTCGGCTACCGGCTGGCGGCGTCGGTCCGGGCGCTGACCTTCACCCCGTACGACCCGTGCGCACGCGTCGTCGCCGGCGCTTTCTGGTGGGCCACCCGCACCCCGGACGGGCCGGCCACCCTGGCGCTGCGGCCGGTCGCCGGTGACCTGCTCGCCGAGGGCTACGGGCCGGGCGCCGCGCACGTGGTGGCACGGGCCGACGCGATCGCCGGGCTGCACGACGACCTGACCGGCTTCGCCGAGCTGGCCGGGGCGCACCCGCTGGTGGCCCGGCTGGCTCGGGAGCACCGGGGGCTGCGGATGCCCCGCACCGGGCAGGTCTTCCCCCGGCTGCTGCGCGTGGTCTTCGAGCAGAAGGTCACCGTCAAGGAGGCGTACCGGGCGTACGAGGCGACCGTGCGGCATTTCCGGGAGCCGGCGCCCGGCCCGTTGCCGTCGCTGCTGCTGCCACCCGAGGCCGCCGCGGTGGCGGCCACCCCGTACTGGGTGTTCCACCCGTTCGGCGTGGAACAACGTCGGGCCGACACGCTGCGCCGCGCCGCCGCGCTCGCCGACCGGTTGGAGCGCAGCACCGACGCCGCCGACGCCACCCGTCGGCTGACCGCCATTCCGGGCATCGGGCCGTGGACGGCCGCCGAGGTGGTCCGGGTCGCGTACGGGGACCCGGACGCGGTCAGCGTCGGCGACTACCACGTCCCGAACACGGTGGCCTGGGCGCTCGCCGGCGAGCCGAGAGGCGACGACGCCCGGATGTTGGCCCTGTTGGAGCCGTTCCGCGGGCACCGGGGTCGGGTCTGTCTGCTGCTGGGGGCCGCCGGTCTCCGCGCGCCGAAGTATGGTCCGCGCGCCCCGATCCGCTCGTTCGCACGGTACTGAGCGGGTGGTACCCGCCGGGCAGCGGCCCGTGCCGGGTCGCCCCCACCTCCGGGTACGTCAGCTCGGCCACCGCTCGCACCGGCGCTTGAGACCGTCGGCCTCCAGGCGCAGGTAGCGCCGGAGCAGGCCGCCGTACAGCCGGCCGATCACGCCGGCCAGCGGCCCGGACTGGGCGATGGCCAGCTCGACCCGGGTACGCCCGTCGGGCAGCGGCAGCAGCCGGTGCTCCCCGCCGGTGCGTACCCCCGGGGTGTCGGAGACCCAGGTGAACTCCCGTCCCTCGGTCAGCTCGGTGACCCGCCACACCGCCGGCCGTAGCTTCGGCTGGGTCAACCGGGCGGTCGCGCCGACGGCGAGGAGCCCCGGCTCCCCCCGCTCGACCCGGGAAACCGAGGCCGTCCACTCCGGCCAGCGCTCCACGTCGACAAGCACCGCCCAGACCTGCTCGACGTCGGCGGCGATCTCCGCCGTGGCTTCGAACCGCATCACGTCCCCTCCCTGGCGGCGCCGTCGCGCACCCCCACGGGTGCGGACGAGGCCGCCGGGTGGATCGTGACACCCGCGCGCAACCTCGACGGGATCAGGCGGCTTCGCGGAGATCGGCCAGGCTCAGCGGGGTACGCAGCCGCAGCAGTTCCTCCAGCTCAGGCACCGAACCGACCTCGCCGAGCACGTTCCGGCCGCCACCGAACCGCTGCGGGTAGCGGCGGGTCAGCCGGTAGCGGTAGCGGCCCCGGATCAGCTCGACGCTCACCCGCCACCGCCCGCAGCAGTCACAGACCCACTCGGACACCTCGCGAAACTAGCTCTGACCTGCGGTTATCCGATTCGCCCGGTCGGGACGAGTGGCGCGGGGGCGGACACGCCGCACCAGCACCCACGGTGATCTGCCTCACGGCTGTCGGTGCCGTCTGATTGACTGGTCGCCGTGGACCTGCCGATCAATCCTCCGGTCGAGCCGATGCTGGCCAAGAGTGTCGCCAAGCTCCCCACCGCGTCCGGCGTGACCTACGAGCCCAAGTGGGACGGGTTCCGGTGCATCGTCTTCCGCGACGGTGACGAGGTCGAGCTGTCCAGCCGGGGCGGCAAGTCGATGACCCGCTATTTCCCGGAGGTGGTCGATCAGGCCCGCCGGCAGTTGCCCGAGCGGTGCGCGGTCGACGGTGAGTTGATCGTCATCCGGCGCGATGGGCCGAGCGGCCAGCCCCGGTTGGATTTCGAGTTGCTGGCCCAGCGCATCCACCCGGCCGCGTCCCGGGTGCAGATGCTGGCCGAGACCACACCTGCCGATTTCGTCGCGTTCGACCTGCTGGCCATCGGCGACGAGGCGCTGCTCGACCAGCCCTACCCGCTTCGCCGGAAGCGGTTGGTCGAGGCGCTGGCCGGAGTGCGCCCGCCGATGCACGTCACCCAGGTCACCACCGATCCCGACACCGCCCGCCGTTGGTTCGACGTCTTCGAGGGCGCCGGGCTGGACGGTTTGATCGTCAAGCCGGCCGACCTGCCGTACGAGCCGGGCAAGCGGCTGATGTTCAAGGTCAAGCACACCCGCACCGCGGACGCGGTGGTGGCCGGCTTCCGCTGGCACAAGTCCGGCCCGGTGGTGGGTTCGCTGCTGCTCGGTCTGTACGACGATGCCGGGGTCCTGCACCACGTGGGGGTGAGCGCGTCGTTCACCATGGCCCGTCGCGCCGAGCTGCTCGACGAGCTGGCCCCCTACCGGGACACCGGCGGCGAGCATCCGTGGGTGCACGGCGACCACGAGCGCGGCCAACGCATCCCCGGTGGGGTGAGCCGGTGGACCGGCACGAAGAACCTGGAGTGGGAGCCGGTCCGCCCGGAGCTGGTGGTCGAGGTGGGCTACGACGCGATGGAGGGCGAGCGGTTCCGGCACACCGCACGGTTCGTCCGCTGGCGTCCGGACCGCGATCCCCGGTCGTGCCGTTACGACCAGCTCGACCGGCCGATCCGCTTCGATGTGGACCAGGTGCTGCGCGGTGACCCGGCGGCCACCGTGGACCGGGCCGCCAATGGCTCGGCGTAGCCTGGCCGTCGACTCGACCCCGGAGGAGCACGTGATCCGCACCGCCCATCAGCCTCGGCTGGCGACCAGTCGCCGGGTCCGTCGCACGCTGGCCGCATTCACCGTCGCGGCGCTGCTCACCGCCGGTTGCACGCTGCCGGCGTTCGCGCCACGCACCGAGGTGGAGGGCGCGGCCGCGCCGACCGGCAGCGCGCCCGCCTGGCGGCCCTGCCCCGAGGTGCCCGACGACCTGGTCGGGCGCGGCGCGCCGGGCATGCGCTACGACTGTGCCCGGATCGCGGTGCCCCGCGACTGGGGCACCGGCGGCGGGGCGAGCGCCGGCCCGGGCGCCGGGGAGACCTTCGAGATCGCCCTGCTGCGGGCCCGCTCCACGAAACAGCGCGACCGGATCGGCTCACTGGTGCTCAACCCGGGCGGCCCCGGCGGCTCCGGCGTCGACACCGCCGTCTACCTGTCGTTCGGCCCCCAGTTCGGCGGGCTGCCCAGCTCGATCACCGAGCGCTTCGACATCGTCGGTTTCGACCCTAGGGGGGTTTCCCGGTCCAGCCCGGTGAAGTGCATCTCCGACGCCGACCTGGACGCCAGCTTCGGTTTCGACCCGGACCCGGCGAGCCAGTCGGAGTTCGACGGCTTCGTCGGTCTGAGCCAGCGGATCGGGCGCGGCTGCGGCGACCGGTACGGGGACCAGTTGCCGTTGTACGGCACCGAGCAGGCTGCCCGCGACATGGACGCGGTGCGCGCCGCGGTGGGTGACGACAGGCTCACCTACCTGGGCTACTCCTACGGCACGCTGCTCGGCGCCACGTACGCCCAGCTCTACCCGCAGCGGGTGCGGGCGCTGGTGCTCGACGGGGCCGTCGACCCGCAGCAGCGGCTGGTGGAGGGTTCGGAGAGCCAGGCCCGCGGCTTCGAGCGGGCCTTCACCAACTTCACTCGCTGGTGCACGGCGAACGCCGGCCGGTGCCCGATCGCCCCGGACGCGCGGGCCGCCGTCACCTCGGCCATCGACAAGGCCAAGGTCTCCCCGGTACGCGGCGCCGGCGGGAGGGAAGCCACCGCCGGCTGGGTGTTCTACGCTGTCATCTCGTCGCTCTACACCGAATCCGGCTGGCAGGAGCTGGCCCAGGCGATCGACCATCTGGCCGAGGGCGACCCGAAGGACGTGTTCCGGCTCGCCGACGCCTACGCCGGCCGGGGCGACGATGGGCGTTACTCGAACCTGTTCGACGCCAACCTGGCCATCAACTGCGCGGACGAGACGGAAAAGCCCAGCCGGGAGCAGATCCGGCAGTTGCAGGCGGACTGGCGGGGGAAGTATCCGCTGTTCGGGCCGGCGCTGGCGGTCGGCATGCTGAGCTGCGTCGAGTGGCCGGGTGGGCGTGACCCGTACCCGACCGGTCGGGCGAACGGCGCACCGCCGATCGTGGTGGTCGGCACCACTGGCGACCCGGCGACGCCCTACGAGCAGACCGGCCGGCTCGCCTCGATGCTCGGCGTCGGCCGGGTGCTCACCTGGGAGGGCGAGGGGCACACGGCGTACCCGCAGACGTCCTGCATCACCGCCGCGGTCGACGCCTACCTGCTCGACCTGACCGTGCCCCGGGAGGGCCTACGCTGCCCGGCTCGCTGACCGGCGGGGCCGGCGGCAGCGGGGGCACCTCGATCCCCTGCCGGGCGGCCAACTCCTCCAGCAGCGCCCGCATCCGGCGCACGTCGGCCTTGAGCTGCTCCTGCTCCTCATGCTCGAACGCGTTGTCGTCGACGATGAGCCGGCTCGCGAAGTGTGCGGTGATCAGCGGGATGACCAGCAGCACCATTGTCGAGATGAGCAACGCGGCCAACGTACGGCCCGCCCAGGTCGTCGGTGAGATGTCGCCGTACCCGACGGTCGAGGCGGTGACCACCGCCCACCAGACGGCGTCGGCCGGGCTTCGCTGCTCAACCTCCCCGTAGATGACCCCGGCCACCACGATCATCAACAGGTACGAGGTGATCAGCGTGCGGGGCGAGTTGGCGAACCACACCAACGCCCGGTATATCCAGCGGAACGGCAGCAGCACTAGCTCCATGCCGCCTCATGCTGCCCGTTGCCCGCAAGTGGCACGAACCATCGGTCGGGTTCGCTGTGCCAGGCTCACCGCATGACCGACGTGACCTTCCGGGAGGCGGTCCGGGCCGACCTGCCCGCCGTCATCGCCCTGCTCGCCGACGACGTCCTGGGCAAGGCCCGCGACTTCACCGAGGTCGACGAGGCCTACGAGAAGGCGTTCGCGGACATCACCGCGGACCCGCGCAACCAGCTCATCGTGGCCGAGCAGGACGCCGAACTGGTCGGCTGCCTCCAGATCACCTACATCCCCGGCCTCGGTCGGCACGGCAGCGAGCGCTCCCTGATCGAGTCGGTCCGGATCCGCTCCGACCGGCGCGGCCAGGGGCTGGGCCGAGACCTGATGAGCTGGGCCGTCGACCAGGCCCGCGAGCGTGGCTGCGCGCTGGTGCAGCTCACCACGGACAAGTCCCGAGCGGACGCGCACCGTTTCTATCTGGGCCTCGGCTTCGTGGCCAGCCACGAGGGCATGAAGCTCGCGCTCTGAGGCGTCGTGACACCCACCGGCGGGCAGCGGAAACCGAGCCGGCCGGTCTACATTCGCTGCCGTGGACGAGCCGACGATGCCCGCTGGCTCGCAGCCCCGCCCAGGATGGCGGCGGACGGGCTGGGCGATTCTGACGGCCGGCGTCCTTCTGGTCGTCGTCGCGTTCTGGCTGCCCGCCTGGCGCACCGTCTATCCGGATCGGGTGGACGTCACAGTGGGCTCGAAGGCGCTCGGCTGGGCGCTACCGTTCGCGGTGATCGCTGCCGTCTTCGCAGTGCAGTCGCTCGTCAACGTCGGCCCGGCCCGCTGGGTCTGGCGGCAGGCCAGCCTGGGAATGCTCGTCTCCAACGCGCTCGCCTGCGGCAGCATCACCGGGGTGTACTGGTATTTCGAGGCCGAAGACCCCTACGTCGATGAGGAACTGCTGTCGACCGGGCCGGGCGCCGGTCTCGTCCTGGCCCTGCTGGGCTACCTGCTGATCCCGCTCGCCGGCGCCCTCCCCAGCGGCCGCATGGGTGGTAACCGGCCCAGGCACGACCGGCCCGACCAGGCGAAGTAGGAGGACGACCTCGCGCGCCCCGGGTCCCGGAGTCGCCCCTCAGCGCCTGTAGAGCTGCCCCACACCCGGGGCGCCGCCCCACACCCGGCCGCCGCCCCACACCCGGGCCACCGCCCCACACCCGGCCGCCGCCCCACACCCGGGCCACCGCCCCACACCCCGACCGCCGCCCCACACCCGGGCCGCCGCCCCACATCTGGGGCAGCTCTACAGGCAGCGACCACACCCCATCGGTGGCGCGGACCGCGACGCACGACCCACGGCGCCGCAGCCCGCAGCCGCCACCGACCGCCGCCACCGTCCCGGTCACCGCACGCCGCCACCGCCCGCCGCCACCGCCGAGGCGCGGCGGTCAGCCGTCGACCAGGCGACCGTCGCGCAGCACGAGCACCCGGTCGGCGAGGTCGATCAGGGCCGGGTCGTGCGTGGCCACCAGCGCGGTCATGCCACGCGCGTGCACCACCGCGCGCAGCAGGTCCATGATGGACCGACCGGTCTCCGAGTCGAGCTGACCCGTGGGCTCGTCGGCGATGAGCAGATCCGGCTCGTTGGCCAGCGCTCGGGCGACCGCAACCCGCTGCTGCTGCCCACCGGAGAGCTCGTACGGGCGCTGGGCCGCGTGTCCGCCCAGGCCGACCAGCTCCAGCAGCACCGCGACCCGCTGCTCCCGCTCGGCGGCCGGCACCTGCGCCAGCCGCAACGGCACCCCCACGTTCTCGGCGGCGGAGAGGATCGGCACCAGCCCGAAGGTCTGGAACACGAACCCGACGGTGCCCCGGCGCAGCTGCAACAGTTCCGCCTCGCCGGCCGCTGTCACCTCGTGCCCGGCCACCACCACCTGACCGCTGTCCGGCCGGTCGAGACCGCCGATCAGGTTCAGCAGCGTGGTCTTGCCGGCCCCGGACCGGCCCCGGATGGCGACCAGCTCGCCCCGGTTGGCACTGAACGAGACGTCCCGCACCGCGTGCACGGCGTGCTCGCCCCGGCCGAAGGTACGGCTCACACCGCTGACCCGGAGCACCTCGGCCGGTTGCGCGGCGGGTCCACCGCCGAACCCGGCCGCACCGGTCACCACCATGTCCCGACGGCTCATGCCCGTGCTCCCCGCTCGTCCGAGGCCCGGTCGCCGGGCCGTACCTGCACGTGATCCGGCTCCAGATCGAGCCGGACCCGCTCCTTCAGCGCGAGCGCGTCGACGAATGCGGCAGGTAGCTGCATCCGGCCGTTGCGGTCCAGCACCGCGTACTCCTCGCTGACCAGCTCGGTGTTGCCGTCCGCGTCGATCCGGGCGGTTCGGCGTACCTCGGAG
This sequence comes from Micromonospora sp. NPDC005215, assembly GCF_040607915.1. NCBI lineage: Bacteria > Bacillati > Actinomycetota > Actinomycetes > Micromonosporales > Micromonosporaceae > Micromonospora > Micromonospora sp. NPDC005215. Next base: position 81,944 of record NZ_JBEXHQ010000012.1, read on the forward strand.
GCGGTCCGGCCGTCGCGGATCGCGACGGTCCGACGGACCTGCGTGGCCACTGCGTGGTCGTGGGTCACGACCACGATGGTCACGCCCAGCTCGGCGTTGATGGTGCGCAGCGCCGCGAAGACCTCGGCGCCGGTCGCCTCGTCCAGTTCACCGGTCGGCTCGTCGGCGAAGAGCACCTCCGGGTCGTTGGCCACCGCCACCGCGACCGCGCACCGCTGCTGCTCGCCGCCGCTGAGCTGCCCCGGCCGACGGTCCGCGCAGTAACCCACACCGACCATGTCGAGCAGTTCCCGGGCCCGCTCCCGGCGGGCCTTGCCGCCGCGTTTGCCGGCCAACTGCATCGGCAGCTCGACGTTTTCCACAGCGGTGAGGTACGGCAGCAGGTTGCGGCCGGTCTGCTGCCAGACGAAGCCGACCAGTTCTCGCCGGTAGCTCAGCCGCCGCTTGGTGGACAGTGAGAGCAGGTCGTAGTCGGCCACCCGGGCGATGCCGGCGGTGGGCGTGTCCAGGCCGGAGAGGATGTTGAGCAGGGTCGACTTGCCCGAGCCGGACGCGCCGACGATCGCCACCAGCTCCCCCCGGTCGATGACCAGGTCGAGCCCCTGGAGGGCGACGACCTCGACCCCCTCGGTCTTGAAGATGCGCACCAGACCGTCGCAGACGATGTGTCCGCGCAGTCGGTCCTGCCCGCCGGCCCGCTCGGCGGCACGTTGCGCGGCCCGCTGTTGCAGGGAGGCCAGGTCGGGCACCAGTGAAGTCTGGGCGGTAGCGGTCATCTCAGCTCTCCTCTCCGAGCCGAAGCACCTCACCGAGGCGCAACCGGCGGTTGTTCAGGGCCTCGACGGCGACCGCGAAGCCGAGGGCGACCACCCCGAGCGCGAGCACCGCCGCCACCAGGCCGGGCTCGAAGGCCACCCGGACCGGCATGCCACTGGTGAACGCGGACAGGCCGAGCACCGGGTTGAGCAGCAGGGGCAGCACCGCACCGACCAGCGCGCCGGTCAGCACCGACACCCCGACCAGCGGGGCCAGCTCGACCAGCAGCAGCCCGCGCCACTGCCGGCGGGACAGGCCGAGGGTACGCAGCCGGGACAGCACCTGGCCGCGGGCCCGCGCGCCGGCCAGCACGGTGAACGCGATGGCCAGCAGCCCGAGCGCGGAGCCACCGACGGCACCGGCGACGAACCCGAAGGCCAGTACGCCGTTCGCGCCGCCCGCGCCGAGGTCCCGGCGGATGTCGGCCCGGGTGTCGACGACGACTCCGAGCGGGCGTTCCCGCCCGGTGACCGCCCCGTCCTGCTGGTACCGCGACTGTCCCTGGTCGCCGGCGCGGCGCAGCGCCTCGGCGTCCAGCCGATCGCCGGCGACCAGCAGGCTGGTCGCCACGGGCGTGGTGGTGCGCGCTGGCAGCGCCTGCCAGGGAAGGATGACGAACCGGTCGGTGTTCGCCGACAGCAGGGGGAAACTCTCCTCGCTGCCGGCCACCCGGAACTCGTACCGCTGGCCCTGCACCGAGACGAAGGCGGAGCGGTCCAGTCGGGCCTTGGCGAGATCGGCGGCGACCGCCGGCGAGACGATCGCGGGCACCGGACCCGGTTCGGGCCGGGCGGTGCGCAGTGCGGCCGGAAGCGGCAGATCCACAGCGGATTCCCGGGCCACCGTGGCCAACCCTGAACCGTCGATCAGCAGCACGGCCGTCTCCCCGAGCCGCGGGTCGGTGCCGAGTTCGTCGGCGGCCAGCCGCTCGTCGGACGCGAACAGCACCCGGGTCGCGGCCCGGACCCCCGGCAGGCGACCCAACTCGTCGATCGTGTCGGGAGCGAAGCGCTCACCTCGGATCACCGCGTCGGCGGGCACGATCCGCTCGGCGGCCCGGTCCCGGCTCGCGTCGACGCCGGCGGCGACGACCGCGCAGAACGCCGCAGTGCCGATCGCGAGCACCACGACGATCAGCGGCGCGGCGACCGCCGACCGGCCGGCCCGCGCTGTGCCGAGGAAGGCGACGCTGCCCCGGGTCCGCGCGGCCAGCCGGCTGACCAGCAACAACGGCCAGGGGTACGCCCGCAGCGCGAGCACCGCCGCGGCGACCGCGAGCAGCACCGGCACCGACACCAGCAGCGGGTCCACCTCACCGAGGGTGAGGCCGCGCCGACGCAGCAGCACCGCGGCGAGCACGGCGAGCAGCAACACGGAAACCTCGACGGTGAGCCGGCGGGTCGACGGGCGCATCCGGACCAGGTCGCGGCGGGACGCCCCACCGGTCGGTACGGCCAGCGTGGCCAGCGGCAGTGCCAGGGTGACCAGGACGGTCGCGGCGATCGCGTACGGCGTGCTCGGGTCCGGGGCGCCCGGGAACAGGGTCCCCAGCCACCAGCCGAGCGCGGCGGCGACCGGCACCACCAGCAGCGACTCGGCGAGGCTTCGTCGGGCGCCGGCAGTGGTCCCGCCGCCGCGGGCCCGGATCAGCACGAACTCCGCCCGGCGCCGCCGGGTGGCGAGGGTGGCGGCGAGCACGATCAGCCCGGCCAGCGTGGCCAGGACGCCGGCCGCGATCACCGCCAGCAGGGTCCGGGCGGCGTTCACCTGGGCGGCGAACGCCCGCAACGGGATGTCGACGCCCTGGGCCAGCGAGAGGTCGGCCGGCGTGCTCTGCTGCGCTTTCTGGAGACCGTCGATCAGCTGGTCCAGCTGCCGCGCATCGATCTTGTCGGCGCCCAGCCGGTACCGCCAGTTGGACCGGATCGGCCAACCCGCCGTGGCCCGCTTGTCGAGGGCCGACTGGGCGACCACGCCGGAGGCGACGAACGGCTGACCGTCCCCCTGCGGTTCGATGATCCGCAGCATCGACGGCAGCCCGTCCCAGATGCCGCCCGTACGGTCGACGGGGCGGAACAGCCCCACCACCGTCAGCGGGACGGCGTCGTAGAACCGCTTCTGGTCATCGACCTTGCCGATGCGCAGTTGGCTGCCGGTGCGCAGGTTGAGTTTGCCGGCCACGTCGACATCGAGCGCCACCTCGATCGGCCGGTCGGGAAGGTACGTCTCGCTCGGCCACGTCCCCTCGACGAGGGTGCTGGCGTCCTGGATGCCGGGCATGCCCCGGAGACCCAGGTCGACAAGCAGGTTGCGGGCCGCGAGGTCCGGCCCGACCACGCGGGCCGGCTCCGCGTCCACGTTGTACCACCGCTCGCTCACCGCCGATCGGACCTGCGGCGGCAGGTCCGCGGCCAGCGCGTCGAACCGCTCGCGGGCGTAGGCCATCGCCGGCTTCAGGGCGGGGGCGGTCACCACGCCGCTGGTGTACGAGAGGTCCCGGCGCGCCGGCAGCTCAGTGTTCAGCTGCGCCCGAAGCCCCTGTTGGGCGAGTTGGTTCACCAGCCGGGGCACGCCGCTGATCAGCAGCGTGACCACCAGGGTCAGCACCGCCAGCAGCAGGAACTGCCCGCCGTACACCCGGACCCGCCGGACCACCGCGCCGACGCTCATCGTTCTCCCCCGATTCGCAGCTGCACCGCCGCCACCCGCTGCCGGATGCCGGAGGCGATGAACGCGCTGAAGGCGAGCGCCGCCAGCAGCAGACCGACTGCGGTGAGACCGATCGGCACCCACGGCAGCGCGAACGTCGCCGGGGGGATCGGCCGACCCGCGGCCGGGGTGAGGATGACAAGTGGGGCCATTGTGGCTCCGACCGCGGCGCCGAGCAGCAGACCGACTCCCACGCCGATGCCCGCGAGGAAGGCCTGTTCGGCCAGCAGCGCCCGAGCCAGCAGCCGGGGCGTGGCGCCGAGGGTGTGCAGGACCGCGAACTCGCTGAGCCGGCGTCGGGCGGTTGCCCACACGTCCACCATCAGGCCGACGATGGCGAGCAGCACCGCGCCGAGCGCCGCGGCGAGCATCCCGGTACGCGAACCCTGCCAGTACGGGTCGTCCGCCGCGGCGGTGATCTCCGCTTCCCGGTTGAGGACGGTGACTCCCGGCAGCTCGTCGGCCGCTCCGGCGGCGGCCGTCGCGTCGGTGGCGGAGATCCACCACTCCGGTACCGGCCGGATCGTCCCGCCGGCACCGATCAGCGCGTCGACAGCGGCCGGCAGGTCGAGCAGTATGCCCTCGCCGGTGGTGGTCGGCACGGAGTCCAGTTCACCGACCAGGTGGACCGGCAGCGTCACCCCGGAGAGCGTCAGCTCGACGGTGTTGCCGAGGTGCAGGCTCAGCGCATCGCGTACCCGGGGGGTCATCAGCACCGGGACAGCGGCGACCGGTCCGCCCGCCACTCCCGGTACGACGACGAACCGGCTCGCCGGTCGATCCCGCCGGCTCCCCTCAGTGATCAACTGGACGGGGCGGTTGGCGGCGAGCCCGGCACCGCTCGACTCCACAAGCGTGCGCGGCCCACCAAGCCACGTCGCCGTCCAGTCACCAGGCAGCTCGGCCGGCCGGGCGGTGCCGGTGGCGTCGACAAGCGCCAACCCTTCCAGCGAGAACCCGTACGAGACGCCACCCGCGAACCCGGTGTCGGCTTCGAAGCCGGCCAGCCGCAGCGGCGCTCCGCCCACGTCCGGAAGCGTGACAGTGAACCGACTGGCCTGCCCGGTGCTCAGGGCGTCGGCCGCCGGCAGCCTGAAGGCGAGCCCGTCGGGGGTGGTCAACAGCAACGACACCGCGACGCGGTGCGGCTCGGCGGGTTGCTCGACCGGCGTACGGACGGTGCCGGTGACCGCTCGGGTGCCCGGCGGCAGCTCGACTCCCCCGGTGGCACCGCGCGCTTGGATCATCCGCTGGTACTGCTCCGACACCGGGTCGTCGCTGAGCCGGTCGGCGAGTCGGACGACCCCGGGGGCGCTGGCCGGGTCGATGCCGATCACGCTCACCGGCAGGTCATCCCGGCCGACCCGGATGTCGTCGCGCCACGCCGGCAGCGCCCGGTTCACGCTGGGCAGCGCGGCGAGTTCACCGGCCCGGGTGAGCGGGGCGTTCCCATCTCGTTCGGTGACCCGCAGGTCGGCACCGACCGTGTGACCGGCCTGCTCGACCTGGGACCGCTCCCCCGTGCTGATCAGGGACCACGCCAGGGTGCTGCCACCGACGGCGAGGGCGAGCAGCAGCACCGGGCCGGCGTGCGGACGGCGTCCGGCCTGCCACATGCCGAACATGGTGGCCGTCCAGGGCCGCCGGTCGACGAACCGCTCGGCGAACCGGGTGACCGGTGGCAGCACCCGCAGCGCCAGCACCGCGCCCGCCAGCACGCCGAGTGTCGGAGCGGCGATCAGCAGCGGGTCGAGTCCGAGCCGGCCGCCCGAGCCGGCCAGCGGCGAGGCGTACCGGCGGAGCTGCACCCAGGCGAGCACGGCGAGCGCCACGAGCACCAGGTCGACGCTGGTCCGCTGAACGCTCGCCGCCCGGTTCGGGCGGGACCGGGCGGCCATGTCGGCGACGTAGGTGCCGGCGCCGCGCAGCGTCGGGGCGACCATGGCCACCAGACAGCCGGCGGCCGTGGCCGCGGCGGCTGCCCAGACCAGGGCGGTGTTGCCGCCGGCGGTGGACAGTTGCTCGGTACCGCCGGGTCGGACGAAGCGCAGCGCCACACTGGCGATCACCGGCGCGAGCAGTACCGCGGGGGCGACCACCAGGGTCGCCTCGCGGGCGGCCAGGCCGGCCAACTGTCGGCGGGCGGCGCCGCGGGCACGCAGCAGCGCGGTCTGCGCGCGACGGTCCTCGTGCAGGAGCGCGGCGACCAGCACCAGCGCGTACCCGCCGAGCACCAGGATGAGCAGCAGCGGGGTCGCCAGCGCGGAACGGCCGACCAGGTCGGCGCGGCCGATCCGGTCCAGCAGCTGCGGCATCTTGGTCACCGCCTGGACGGAGCTGCCCAGTTGGGCGGCTTCGGGCACCGCCGCGGACGCTTCGGTGAGGGCTTTCCGCACGGCGGGAAGATCGGCCACGTCGACGCCGCCGAGATCCGGTTCGACGAGCCAGGACGCCGACACCGAGCCGGGGAAGATGGCCGCGAAGTCAGCCGGGTCGAGTGCGAACGGCCCGTACGACGTGCCGGAGCCGGCGCTGCCCGTCCCCACCCCGGGGGCCAACAGCCAGTACGCGTCCGCCGGGTCGCGGGGCCGCCAGGTGCCGGCGAGCACCAGTTCGCCGCGCCGTTCGGTGGCCCGGTCACGGACCGGGATGCGTTGGCCGACGCTGAGGCCCAGCGCACCCGCGGCCCGTTCCGGGAGGCTCACCTGGGTGGGGTTCGCCCCCGGGCGGGGCCAGGCTCCGCTGGTCAGCTCCGCGTGCCCGGCGAGGTCGTCGAGGGTGGCCAGGTTCGCGAAGACGGGCTCGTCGCCGGTACGGGGCACGGATCCGAGCGAGCCGGTCAACTCCCGCCCGGTGCCGTACCGGGCGACCGAGACGCTGACCGGTACGCCGGCGAGCCCGTCGGTGAACTCGGCGCGGACCGCCCCGTCGCGGGTGGCGAACTCGGCCGCGTCGCGCCCGCCCGACCCACTGACCAGGAGGCCGCGTTCCTCGGCTGGCGAGGCGACCACCAGCGCCCGCTGCCCGGCATCCACCGCCCGACGGTTGTAGTCGGACAGCCCGGTGACCAACGCGACGGCGACCAGGGCCGCGATCACCGCGGCGACCAGCAACCCTCGCGCCTCTCGGGCACGCCTCCACACCAGCTTCATCCGACGCCTCCCCTGGCCCTGACGGGCCGACGACCATCAAGACAGGCCACCCACCGGGAAAGGTTCGCGCCCGTTACATGATCGTTACTAGGAGAGGGGTCGGCTCAGGCCGGCCGGCACGCCTCGGACGGCCGCCGGCCGGCGCGCCTCGGACGGTTAGCTGCCGCCCCGGACGGTGCGGACGCCGAATGCCACCGCTCCGATGACGAGCACGACGCCCAGGAGCTGGAGACCAGGCGAGTCGTCGGCCTCGCCGAGCACGATGCCGGCGATGCCGATGGCGACCGCGAGAATGACGCCGACGGTCAGGACGTACCTCATGGGGTTTCCTCCTCGATCCACTCGAGCAGATCTCCGGGCTGGCAGCCGAGTACCCGGCACATCGCCTCCAGCGTGCTGAAGCGGACGGCCTTGGCGCGGCCGTTCTTGAGCACCGCCACGTTGGCCGGCGTGAGCCCGACCCGTTCGGCGAACTCGCCGACGCTCATCTTGCGTTTGGCCAACTCGACGTCGATGCGGACGACGATGGGCATCAGATCACCGCCTCCATGTCGGTCCGCAGCGTGGTTGCCTGCCGCAGCAGCGCACGCATCACCACCATGAGGAGCCCGAGCACCGTGACACCCATCGTCAACAGGAACAGCAGGATCGGGCCGCCCGGGTCGTCCGCGTTGAAGCCGACGGAGAGGAAGACACCCACGAGCACCACCCACGCGGCGCCGACGGCCCACACGATCAGGTCGACCCACCTCAGGGACGCTTCGGTGAAGATGCGGTCGTTCTTGACCAGGCTGAGCAACTTCCACGTCGACACGATGACCACCTGGACGCACAGCACCCAGAACACCGTCACGGCGGTCAGCGGCCACCGGAGGTAGGCGTGCTCCGGCGACTCCTGGGCCATGTGCGCGAACTGCCCGGGCAGCGAGAACGTCTGGAACCCGATCAGGACCACGAACAGCACCCCGAGAAAGACTCTGAGAGCGGCTACCGCTCGATGCTCTGTAACCATCCATCGAGTTTCGCTCGTTACCTATCGAAAGTCAATCGCTTTGCCGAGGGTCGGCTCCCGCCTGCGGCGGCGTCGGCCCGGAGACCGGCCTCGCCTTCTGGGGGTAGACCGCCTCGTGGCGAGCCAGCATGGCGACGAACTCGACAATCTTCCGCTCGCGGGTCTGCGCCCGTTTGACGGCATTGACGCGGTGGATGAGAGCGAACCGGTTGGCCTTGGTGAGCACGTCGAACATGGCCTGCGCGGCAGGTTCGGCGGCGATGGCGGCGAGGAGGTCGGCCGGCACCTCGGCTTCCGACGACGGGGCGTAGGCAGCCGACCATCGCCCGTCCGCCTTCGCGGCTTCCACGACGGCGCGACCCGAGGGCAGCATTCGCCCCTGCGCCTCCAACCGGGCCACGTGGGCCACGTTGCGTTGCGACCAGGAGCTGCGGGACCGGCGCGGGGTGAACCGGATCCAGGAGCTCTCCTGATCCCGTTTCCGGGCCTGCCCGTCGATCCAGCCGAAGCACAGTCCCTCGTCGACCGCCTGCTGCCAGGTCAGTGTCGTGGCCGTGCCGCCCTTCCTGGTCAGGGCGAGCCAGACACCGGGCGACGTGGCGTGGTTCGCCGACAACCACGCGCGCAGGGCGTCGGCGTCCGCGACGATCAACTCATCCAGCTCAGCGCTCACCATGCCGGCAGGCTAACCGCCACTGCCGACACCGATGCCACAGCCGACACGTGGCCACCGCCGTCGGCCGGTCCGGCCCTAGCATCGTCGCCATGGCAACGCGGCTCGTGCAGATCAACATGAAGGCTCGGGACGACTCCGCACTCGGCGGTTTCTGGGCGGAGGCGCTCGGCTGGGAGATCTCCAGCGAGGGGCCCGGCGTGACCAATCTCGAACCGGAGGGCTTCGACTATCCCGATCCGGTCGCCGTCTGCGTCGACCTCGTCGTCTCCGCGGAACCCAAGATGGTGAAGAACCGCGTGCACGTCGACCTCGCCACCACCTCGGCGGCCCATCAGACGCAGGTGGTCACGCGCCTGACGGATCTCGGCGCGACACTCGCCGACGTCGGCCAGGGCGACGTGCCATGGACGGTCATGGCCGACCCGGAGGGCAACGAGTTCTGCGTGCTGGACCCCCGGCCGCTCTACCGGGACACCGGGCCGATCGCCGCGGTGGTGGTCGACTGCGCGGATCCGCGAGCCATGGCCAACTTCTGGGACAAGGCCATGGACTGGACAGTGCACGAGGTGACCGACCAGAGCGCGGTGCTGCGCTCCGCCAAGGGCGTCGGCCCATATCTGCGGTTCGTCCGCACACCCGATGTGAAGACCGGATGGAACCGGGTCCATCTCGACGTCCGCCCGTACCCGGGTGACGAGCTGGCCGTCGAGGCGGCCAGGCTGCGGACGCTCGGCGCCACCGCCGTCGACCTGAGCCCGAGCGAGGTCCCGTGGAGGGTCCTCACCGACCCGGAAGGCAACGAGTTCTGCCTCCTCACCCCAAGCTGACTCGTACCCCCGTCATCCGGGCGGCACGGCCACCGGATCGCCCGGACGCTGCGACGCGCCCGGCGGCGGCAGGGATCCCGTGAGCCGCCGCGCACCTTGGTCGGTTCGGGCCGCCGGGGATCGGCTACGTCCGGCGGTGGTAGTGGTTGCGGCGCGGGAGCTGGTCGGGGTCGAGCCAGGCCGGCGGTACGAAATCCGGTCGGCCGTCGTCGCCCAGCCGGACCGCCCACTCCGTCTGGTGCAGGTGCCGATGGTGGTGGCCGCAGAGCAGCACCGAGTTGTCGAGGCTGGTCGGGCCGCCGTCGGCCCAGTGTCGAATGTGGTGGGCGGCGCACCAGCGGGGCGGCCGGTCGCAGCCCGGAAAGGCGCAGCCTCCGTCGCGCAGCACCAGCGCACGCCGCAGCGGGCCGCTGACGAGGCGGCGTTGCCGGCCCACGTCGAGGACCTGACCGGCACCGCCCAGCACGGCAGGCAGGATGGCGGCGTCGCAGGCGAGCCGACGCACGGTGTCGGGAGTGAGGCGCAGGCCGACGTCGAGCGCGCCGGCGTGCAACTGCCGCGTCAGCTCGTCGAAGCCAGTGGTGACGACGAGCTGGGCCGGGTCGCCGCCATGCTCCGGCAGCTCACCGGTGCGCAGGACCAGCCGGCACACGTCGGCGAGGGCGTCGTGCCGGCGCTGGCCGGGAGTGCGCGTGTCGTCGGGCCCGCTGGGTGCGCTGAGCGGGTCGATGGCGGCGCGCACGAGCGCGGCGGTCTCCGCGTCGAGGGTGCCACTGAGCCGTAGCCGACCGCCGGTCTGCTCGGAGACGGTGACGTGCCGGTCGCGGGTTGCCCGGGCGGCCTCGGCGTCCAGTGCCGCGCGGGCGGCGGCGTCGGCCATCTCGGGGGCGACGTGGTCGAGGATGCGGGTGCTGAGCTTGCGCAGCACTGTGGGATCGAACTGCTCGGCCCATTCGACAAGCACACCGACAGCCTTGTCGGCGACCTCCGGCCCGGCGACCGTCTGCACGGCGGTGACGGCGTCGGCGATGACCCGAGCCTGCTCCAGGCTGACCGCCCCGCTGGCCAGAGCGTCCCGCACCCCCGCCGGGGCGGCGTCGACCGAGGCGGCCAGGTCGACCAGCCGACGGGCGGCGGCGACATCGAGTCGCAGGCGGTGCCGCAACCACACGGCCGTCGAGGACGCGCCCTGCGCGACAGCGGTGCCCCGACCATCCACCTCCCGCACGAGGGCCAACCGCACCGCCGCCAGCCGCTGCTGGAGCCGGTGCGTGGCGTCGAGGGCCGTGATCAGGTCGCCCTCGGAGAGCGCCCAGGCGGAAGCATCGGTGCAGGTCGCCACCGCGCTCTCCGCCCCCGCCAACTCATCGATCACAAGCAGACACTAGAACAGGTGTACGACAACTTCCCGTGGCCATATTCATCTGGCGTCGGATCATCTGAGGTCGTACGATCGCGTCATGAGTGCGCTTCCTGCCCCCGCCCCGTGGACCGACGCCCTTCCCGAGGCGACGCCACCGGCCGGCATGGCGATCTACCAGCTCCCCACGGGCACCTACGAGACGCGAGCGGCATTTGCCGTTCGCGGTGGCTCGTTCCGGGACAAGCGGCAGTTCGCGGCCACCGCCATCCTCGTGGCGCACCCGAACGGTGACTTCCTCCTCGACGCCGGCTTCGGGGCCGACGTCGCCGCACATGTCGCCATGCAGCCGCGGTTCGCCCGCGCCCCTCTCCAGGCAACTCGGACAGTGAGTCAGCAGCTCGACGACAGCGGTTACGACCGCACCAGGCTCAGCGGAGTTTTCCTGACGCACTCGCACTGGGACCACGCGAGCGGCCTGGACTCGCTCGACCTCCCGATCTGGATGAACAGGGGTGAGCTGGAGTACGCCGGCAGCGACGGTGACGGCAAGGTCTTCCGCGCCGTCTCCCCCGGCCACGAGATCCACGAATACGTCTTCGACGGCCCCGCGTATCTCGGCTTTTCCACGAGCTTCGACGTCCACGGCGACGGGTCGCTGGTGCTGGCGCTGGCCGGCGGCCACACGACGGGGTCCGTGGTCGCGTTCGTGACCCTTCCATCGGGACAGCGCTACGCGTTCATCGGTGACCTGACCTGGCAGCTCGATGGAATCCACCGGAGAGTCGAACGACCCTGGCTGCTGCGCGCCCTCGCCGACAGCGACCCCGCGCAGGTGCGACAGGGCATCCTGCGGTCGGCCGCACTGACCGAACTGATGCAGGTGGTCCCCGCACACGACCTCCGCGCCTACGAGGGCATTCCGCTCCTCCCGGAGACAGCGCGATGACCGAGGGTCCGGCGCCGTCGCTCGACTCCGAGATCACCTGGCTGCTGCACCGCGCCGCCCAACGAATGCACGTGGTGACGGGTGAACAAGCCGAGAGGCATGGCCTCCAGTTGCGTGACTACATCGTGTTGAGTGCGCTCGACAAGACCCCCGGGCTGACCCAGGTCGAGCTGGCCAGAGCGCTCGGTCTCGACAAGACCACCCTCATGACCCAGCTGGATCGCCTCGAACAGGGCAATCTCGTCGTACGCCACTCCGACCCCCAGGACCGCCGCAGGCGCATTCCGGAGATCACACCCGCCGGCGACAACGTCCGGGCGGAGGTGGCCCGCGCCAGCGAGGAGGCGGAGCGGAACACCATGGCCGGCTTCGGTCCGGACCAGGTCGCCCTGCTCCGCCACATGCTGTTCGCGATCATCGGCACCAGCACCGATCCGGGCTCCTGCCTCTGACGCTGCCGTTCACGAGGAACCCCGGCAGGCCATTCTGTGCTCGGCAGGCGCGGAAACCCCGGACCTGCCATGAGGGAAGAGCCGGGAGGTCGTCGTTCTGTGGAGACTCAGCGGGCTAGTTGGCTGCTTTGGCGTAGGAGACGAACGCGCCCCACGTCGTCGGAGGGAAGGTCAACGCTGGCCCCTCCTTGTCCTTACTGTCCCGGACAGCGATGACACCCGGGAGGTTGTCGGCAACCTCCACACAGTTGCCCTGCGCTCCGCTCCGGGTGCTCTTGCGCCAGGCCGCGCCGGTCAGATCAATCATGGTGCCTCTCCTTGATTCCCTGCATCAGCTTCCGCGATTCCTCAACGCTCAACGCTTGAGCGGTAAGCTCGGCAGACCTCTCCCCGCTCCGGCCAGGGCGGCGCCTACTTCGGGGTGGTCAGGGCCAGGACGTCGCAAAGGTATCGGTGAAGTGCCCGGGCTGCCGGCGACCGGTCGGCGCGCCTGGTGGTGGCGTATATCTGCCTCGTCAGGCCAGTCGGCCTGGCGATCGGCAGGTAGCTCACGCCGGGCTGCGCGACGGCTGCGAGCTGCGGCACGAGCCCTACCCCAAAACCGGCGCCGACCATCGCCAGGACCATCGGGTAACTGTGCACCCGGATATCGACGCGGGGGTCGAAACCGGCTGCTCGGCAGGCCATCTCGGTGGCGGCCTGGAAACCGGTGCTGGTGAGCGCGGCGACCCAGGGAGTCGTGGCGAAGTCGGCGAGGTCGAAGGCCCCGGTCTCGGCGGCTGCCAGGCTTCGGGCACGGCCAGCAACATCGGCTAACCGGCACGTTCGGCGGCGGCAGCAATGGTGCCGGTGACCGCCACGTCACGTAACAGGCTCAGCCGCCGATAATCGAGCATCGGAAAAGCTCATGCTCAGCGCTCGCCATACGGTATGGATCTATTGCTGGACTCCCGGCATGCTGAGACGATGCCGCTCGATCCGCATCTGCTTGCCGCCTTCACCGCCGTCACGGTCATTGCCATGATCGCGCCTGGCCCAGACATGCTGTTCGTGCTCAGCTGCGGGATGCGCGGTGGGCCGCGGGCCGGACTGCTGGCCACCGCGGGGCTGGCCACCAGCGAGGCGATCCACGTGCTGGTTGCGGCGGCCGGTTTGACCGCCCTGTTCACCGCGGTGCCGCAAGCGTTCACATTGCTGCGTATCGCCGGTGCGGTGTACCTGACGTACCTCGGCATCCAGATGATTCGGCAGCGCGGTGACATGATCGCCGGGACGGAGGCAGCCGGAGTGTCCGGTCGGCGCGCCTACCTCAGCGGTTTCCTGACCAACCTCTCCAACCCGAAGATGATCGCGTTCTCGGTGGCCTTTCTGCCGCAGTTCGTCGATCCAGCACTCGGTTCCGTCTGGGTCCAGTTCGCCGTTCTCGGGCTGATCCTGATCGCGCTGGAGTTCGTGGTAGACGGCGCGGTCGGAGTGTTCGCCGGTCGGATCGGAACGTGGCTGCGGCATCGCCGCACGCTGAGCCGCCGCATCGACACAGCCACCGGCGGCGTTCTCATCGCCATCGGCCTACATCTGGCCGCCGAACGGTAGGAACGCCATTGACCGTCTTGGCACCCGGATCTGCCGCTGTCCGCTCGCGATGCGGGCGTGTCCGTAGCGCTCGGTAAACGCCACCCCGCTCTCTCGAAGCCGTCGATGCTGCCCGTGCGCCGCGCGGCGGAGCCAACGCTACCGGCCCGCCCACCAGGGGTCGTGACGACGATGGCGGGTGCTGCATCGGATGGAACCCGCCACGCCGCGCGCGAACCACAGGTTCGCCAGGTGATTCCGCCTCGGGACGGCGACGTGTTGGTCCGGGCCGCCCGGCACCCGGCGCGCTCAGGCGCTCTCGCCCTCCGGGGCACGCTTGGCGCGGCTCGGCTGGACCCGCTTGGGTTCGCCGGGCATCTTCGGGTGGTCCGGCGGGTACGGCAGGTCGCCCTGGCCTGCGGCGGCGTCCCGGTCGGCCCACTCCAACAGCGGCGTGATGTCCCACGGGGCGTCGTCGATGCCGGCGTGCGGATCGCCGCGCTCGGCGAGCCGGACCGGGACGGTACGCAGGTCGAAGTCGTCCGGGTCGACGTCGGGCAGCTCGTCCCAGGTGACCGGGGTCGAGACGGTGGCCCGCGCGTTGGCCCGCAGCGAGTACGCGCAGGCGATCGTCCGGTCTCGGGCCATCTGGTTGAAGTCGACGAAGACCCGGCTGCCGCGCTCCTCCTTCCACCAGGCGGTGGTGACCAGGTCGGGGTGGCGACGCTCCACCTCGCGGGCGAGCGCGATGGTGGCCCGGCGCACCTCGGTGAACGTCCAACGGGGCTGGATGCGCAGGTAGACGTGCACACCCCGGCCACCGGAGGTCTTCGGCCAACCGGTCACGCCCAGCTCGTCGAGGAGCGCGCGGACCTCCGCGGCGGCCCGCGCCGCGTCGGCGAAGTCGGTGCCGGGCTGCGGATCCAGGTCGATGCGCAGCTCGTCGGGTCGGTCGACGGCGGCGGCGCGCACCGGCCACGGGTGGAAGACGATGGTGCCCATCTGCGCCGCCCAGGCCACGTGCGCCAGATCGGCCGGGCACAGCTCCGCCGCGCTGCGACCGCTGGGGAAGGTGATCTGCGCGGTGGTCACCCACGGCGGGACCCCTCGGGTGGGCACCCGCTTCTGGAAGAACGCCTCGCCCTCGACGCCCTCGGGGAAGCGTTGCAGCGTGGTGGGCCGCTCCCGCAGGGCGCGCATGATCCCGTCGCCGACCGCGACGTAGTAGTGGAAGACGTCCGCCTTGGTGAAGCCCCGCTGGGGGAAGATCACCCGGTCGGGACTGCTCAGCCGTACGGTGTGTCCGGCCACCTCGACCTCGGTGACCGCTGCCTTGGTGCCCGCCATCTCGCGACCTTATGCCACGCCCCCGACGTTCGACGTACCGTTGACGGGTGAGTCTTGACGACAACGAGCTGCCCCGCACCGACGACGAGTGGCGGGTCCGGTTGACCCCCGAGGAATTTCACGTCCTGCGGGAGGCCGGCACCGAACGCCCGTGGGTCGGCGAGTACGTGGACACGAAGACCCAGGGGGTCTACCACTGCCGCGCCTGCGGGCTGGAACTCTTCTCCAGCGACACGAAGTTCGATTCGCACTGCGGGTGGCCGAGCTTCGACGACGCCATCCCGGGCCGGGTAAAGGAGATCAACGACCGCAGTCTGGGCATGGCGCGCACCGAGATCCGCTGCGCCCGCTGCGACAGTCACCTCGGGCACGTCTTCCACGGCGAGGGCTTCACCCCGAAGGACACCCGACACTGCGTCAACTCGATCTCGGTCCGGCTGGAACCCCGCTGACCTGAGCTGTCCGGGCGCGGCGGACGCGCGCTCACGGCGTACCCCTGAGCAGCTCGACCTCGGCGGTCCGGGACTGCTCGATCCGCCGGGCCAGGTCGCGGATCTGCTCGTTCCGGCCCACGCCGACCTGGGCTCGGGCCAGGTCGGCCGCCGCGCGTTGGTGGTCGGCGAGCACCTCGCGCAGTGCTCGGTCGACGTCCGCGTCGGGCGCGGTCCGCAGTCGGTCGAGCGCGGCGTCGTCGCCGTGCCCTTCGTGCTGGTGATTGCCCGCGCTGGCACCCGGCCCGGCCGTGGGTAACCAGCCGCGCATCGCGGACAGCTCGTCGGCCTCGGTCGCCTCGATGGCGGCGGCCAGGGTACGCAGCGCGTCGTCGCGCACCCGGTCCCGGGCCAGCGCGACGATCTGCAGGGTGCGTTCGCTGTGCCCGACCATCGTGCTCAGGAAGACCACGTCGATCCCGCTCATCGCGTCCCCGGCGACCGCGGACCCCGCTCCCCCGGATCCGACGCCCCCGGGCGACGCCGTGCCGACCGGGGACGCGGGGGCCGGTTGCGGCACGACCGACGGGCTCGACGTGGGCGACCCGCCGCAGGCGCCGGTGAGCAGCAGTGCGGCGACAAGGGACACCAGACGGGTACGACAGGGCATGCCTGGTGCTCCGTTCACGCGGGGGACGGCGACACGGGTGCGGCCGGTGGCCGCACCCGTGGGGTCAGACCTGTAGCCAGAGCGCCGGTACGTTCGGCGGCTCCCAGCCGGGGATCGCCGTGTGCGCCTGCCGGCAGCGGTACGTCCGTCCGCCATAGGTGACCTGGTCACCGACCTGGTACGCCCGGCCCGTCGTCCAGCTGCCGCCCGGGGCGGGCGTCGTGGTCGGCGTGGCGGTCGGGGTGGGTCGTGGGGTGGGTGAGGCGCTCGGCGTGGGAGTGGGGGCCGGCCCGCCACCGCCGCCGATCTGCACGTCGATGCAGGAGTAGAAGGCGTTCGCGGTGTCGGAGATGTTCCACACCGCGAGGACCTTCTGCCGTCCGGAGAAGCCGCCCAGGTTGACTGTGTGCGAGACCGTCGCGCCCGGCTGCTGGCCGTTGCCGTTGACCACGCCGACCCGGGTGTTGCCGATCCAGTATTCCCAGTTGCTGGTGGCGTGGCGGGCGGTGTTCACCCAGGTGAAGGTCAGCGAGCTGCCGACCGAGGTGGCCGGCCAGCCCCGGCTGTCGTCGTTGAGGACGGCGAACTGGGCGATGCCGGCGTTGCAGCTGCGCAGGCCCTTGGGCCCCTCGACGCTCTGCGGCTCGTACTTGATCTGCCCGCAGTCGGGCACCCGGCCCTGCGCGCAGAGCGCCTGCCGGCTGGGCGGGGCGGAGACGTAGCCGTGCGCCTGCGCGGGAGCGGCGACGGTGAGGGTGGCGGCGACGGCACCGGCCGCCACCAGCGGGATGGTGATTCTTCGACGCATCGGGGCGGCTCCTTCTCCAGGGTCCGGTAGGTGCCCCTCAACATAATTTAAACATTGTTAACAGTAAAGACTCCCATCAATAAATCCATCGATGGTGACGAGTTTTCCGGTCAGAGGCGAAGCAGGCTGCCCCGGTCGTCGACCCGGTCGGCCGACTCGTCGTCCAACCAGACGCCGCCGGCGGCGAGATAACGGAAGACGTACTCCCCCGGCGGAAGCTTCACGGTGACCGTGCGCATGCCGTCGCGGCGGATCACCAACTCGTGTCGACCCGGCTGCCAGTCGTTGAAGGAGCCGACGACGCTCACCGGGCCGGGCGGGGAATCCCGGGGCAGGCAGAAGGTCACCCGGGTCTGGTTGCCGAAGAGCTTGTTGCGCTTGATCACTGTGACCCTCCGGGGGTTGCGGCGGTTCACCTGGCACAACGGACAACACGCCAGCGCCGACACGCCGCCCAGATCGCTGGAGAGCGGCATTTCCGTCCGCGAGCATCCGAGTCTGCGGCATTCTGGGCTAAATGTCGGAATGAGGAGGTTGGCCATGGCCACGTGCGAGGTCTGCGGCAACGACTACTGGATGGCGTTCGAGGTGCACACCGTCAGCGGCGACGTGCACACCTTCGACTCGTTCGAGTGCGCGATCCACCGGATGGCGCCCATCTGCGAGCACTGCCAAGTCAAGATCGTCGGGCATGGCGTCGAGGTCAACGGCCGCTTCTTCTGCTGCGCACACTGCGCCCGCGCGGTCGAGGGCGCCGAGGGCGCCGAGATCCGCGACGCCGTCGGCGCCCGCCCGGCCTGACCGCCCGCCCGGCCCGACCGCCGGCCCGGCCCGACCGCACGCCCGGCCCGACCGCACGCCCTGGTCGACGCCGGCCGGCTGAAAGGCCGCGCCCGATCCCACGATCCTGCGGTACGGTCGTCGCCATGCGGCCACTGCTGGGCGTTCTTTCCCCGCCGCGCTCCTGAACGGAGCGCCGCGCTGTCCCCGACCGGGTGAGCTACCCGGCTCGGCCCCCTGCCGTACGCGCTCCGTCGACGTCGTCCCCGTCAACGGCTCACCCTTCGGAGCGCCTCCGTGTCCCTCTCCCGTACCGTGCCGCCGGCCGCCCCGGCCACGGCCGCCAGTCCGGCCCGCACCGGCCTGATCCAGATCACCGTCACCGGCGTGCTGTGGGGCACCACCGGCGTGGCGGTGCAACTCCTGCGCGACGGCACCGGGCTCAGCCCGGTGAGCATCGGTTTCCATCGCCTCGCGATCGCCGCGCTCGTGCTGCTGGCGTGCACCGCCGGTCGGCTCGGCACACTCCGGTCCGCCCTGCGCGCGGCACCCGTACCGCTGCTGCTCACCGGCCTCGGCCTCGGCCTCTACCAGGCGCTCTACTTCGCCGCGGTGGCGTGGGCCGGCGTCAGCGTCGCCACCGTTGTCAGCCTGGGTCTGGCCCCGGTGCTCGCCGCGACCTGGGAGTCGGTGCGCGCCCGACGGCTCCCCGGCCCGCTGCGACTGGGCACGCTGGTCGCGGCAGTGGTCGGTCTCGCCCTGATCACCGGCGCCACGGCCGATCCGAGCGTGGCGGCGCCCGCGCCACTGTTCGGCCTGCTCGCCGCGACCGGCTCCGGCCTCGGGTACGCGGTGACCACCCTGATCAGCCGGAACGTCTCGCAGCACACCGCGCCGATGACGCTGACCACCATCTCCACAGTGGTCGGTGCGCTGACCCTCGCGCCCTTCGCCCTGGTCGCCGGGGTCGGCGTGCCGGTACGCCTGGACACCGTGGCACTGCTGCTGCACCTCGGCGTGGTCACCACCGCGCTGGCGTACGCGTTGTTCTACGCCGGGCTGCGCACCACCCCGGGCAGCGTCGCCGCCGTGCTGACCCTGCTGGAACCGCTCACCGCCGCGGCGCTGGCGGTGACACTGCTGCACGAGCCGCTCCCGCTGCCGGTCATCGTCGGCGGCGTCCTGCTGCTCACCGCCGTGGCCGCCACCTACCTGGCACCGCCACCAGGCACCCCCTGAGGCGGCCTACCATCGGTGGGTGCCCCAGCAGACCACCGAAATCCGGACGGCGTCCTTCGCCGACCTGAACGCCCGCACCTTCCACGACCTGCTCAAGCTGCGCATCGACGTGTTCGTTGTGGAACAGCACTGCCCCTACCCGGAACTCGACGGGCGCGACGTCGAGCCGGGCACCCGGCACCTCTGGCTGACCGACGGCGGTGCGCCGCTGGCGTACCTGCGGATCCTGGCCGACCCGGACGGCACCGCCCGGATCGGTCGGGTGGTGGTGGCCCCGGCGGCGCGCGGCGGCGGACACGCCGGCCGGTTGATGAGCGCGGCGCTGGAGGTGGTGGGCAACCGGCCCTGCGTGCTGGATGCCCAGTCGCACCTGGTGGCGTTCTACACCCGGCACGGCTTCGCGGTCAGCGGCCCGGAGTACGTCGAGGACGGCATCCCACACACCCCGATGCGACGCGCTGTCATTGACGGCTGACGATCGAGCTGGCATGGTTCCGGGTAGAGCCGTCGCGGGAGCCAGCGATTAGGCGCGGGAGTGGGCAACTCCCGTCGATCCGGGTGTCGTCGTCCGACCTCATCCCCCCGGGGGCTCCATGTCCACTTCCACCCGATCACGACGCGTGCTCTGGTTGTTCGCCATCGCGGCGACCAGCACGCTCCTGTTGACGACCGCACTGAACACCATGCAGGCCCAGCCTGCCTCCGCGCACGGGTCGGTCGTCGACCCGCCCTCGCGCAACTACAGCTGTTGGCAACGTTGGGGTGGCGACTTCCAGAACCCTCGGATGGCCACCGAAGACCCGATGTGCTGGCAGGCCTGGCAGGCCGACCCGGCCGCCATGTGGAACTGGAACGGCCTGTTCCGCGAGGGCGTGGGCGGTAACCACCAGGCCGCCGTCCCCAACGGCCAACTGTGCAGCGGCGGGCGTACCCAGAGCCCGCGCTACAACTCGTTGGACACCATTGGCGCGTGGAAGACCACAGCGGTGTCGAACAACTTCCGGCTGCGCTTCTTCGACCAGGCCAGTCACGGCGCCGACTACATCCGGGTGTACGTGACCAAGCAGGGCTTCAACGCGCTCACCGAGCCGCTCGGCTGGGACGACCTGGAGTTGGCCGGTCAGATCGGCAACACTCCGGCCTCCCAGTGGAACCCGGACACCGGTGGCGTCTCCATCCAGATCCCGGTCAACGCGTCCGGGCGCACCGGGCGGCACATCGTCTACACCGTCTGGCAGGCCAGCCACCTGGACCAGTCGTACTACCTGTGCAGCGACGTCACCTTCGGGGGCACGAGCACCCCGCCGCCGACGACGCCGCCGCCGACGACCCCGCCGCCCACCACGCCTCCGCCCACCACGCCTCCGCCCACCACGCCTCCGCCCACCACGCCTCCGCCCACCACGCCTCCGCCCACCACCCCGCCGCCGAGCACCCCGCCGCCGGCTGGGGCCTGCACGGCGACGTACCAGGTCACCGGCCAGTGGTCCGGCGGCTTCCAGGCCGAGGTGAAGGTGACAGCGGGCGGCTCGCCCACCCGAGGCTGGTCGGTGAGCTGGAACTACAACAACGGCCAGCAGGTCACCTCGTCGTGGAACGCGACGGTCAGCACCAACGGCTCGCTGGTCACCGCACGCAACGCCAACCACAACGGCACCCTCGCCGCCGGCGCGAGCACCTCGTTCGGTTTCCTCGGCTCGTGGAACGGCAGCAACCCGGTTCCGCTGGTCTCCTGCACGACGACCAGTTGACCTCCGACCGGTGCCGCACCCGGGCGGGGGTGCGGCACCGGCCGGCGGTGAGTCCGGGGTGCGCCCGCGCGAACCGCGTGGCCCAGCTCAGACCAGGCAGTTGACGATCTCGGCCACCGAACGCCGGCGACCGGTGTAGAACGGGACCTCGTCGCGGACGTGCCGGCGGGCGCTGGACGCGCGCAGGTCCCGCATCAGGTCGACGATCCGGTGCAGTTCGTCGGCCTCGAAGGCGAGCATCCACTCGTAGTCACCCAACGCGAACGAGGCCACCGTGTTGGCGCGTACGTCCGGGTAGCCGCGGGCCATCTTGCCGTGCTCGGCCAGCATCTCGCGCCGCTCGGCGTCGGGCAGCAGGTACCACTCGTAGGAGCGGACGAACGGGTACACGCAGATGTAGGGGCGGGCCTCCTCGCCGGCCAGGAACGCCGGGATGTGGCTCTTGTTGAACTCCGCCGGCCGGTGCAGCGCCATCTGCGACCAGACCGGGGTCAGCGACCGCCCCAGCGTGGTGCGACGGAACCGCAGGTACGCGTCCTGGAGCGCGTCACTGGACGCGGAGTGCCACCAGATCATCACGTCCGCGTCGGCGCGCAGACCGGCGACGTCGTACACGCCGCGGACCACCACGTCCTTGCCGGCCAGCTCGTCGAAGAGAGCCACGACCTCGCCGGTGACGTTGTCCCGCAGCGACGGCAGCGGGGCGCTGGCCCGGAACACCGACCACATGGTGTAGCGGACGCTGTCGTTCAGCTCCCGCAACCGGGCCGCGTTGGTCTGCTCGGTCATCTCGCCGATCCTCCCAGTGCTGTAATGATCTCGTCGGCCGCCGTCTCGCCGGAGCGGACGCAGACCGGGATGCCGACGCCGTCGTAGCCGGCGCCGGCGAGAACCACTGTGGGGTACGCGGACCGCAACGCCGCCCGTGCGGCGGCGACCCGGTCGGCGTGCCCCGGGGCGTACTGCGGCAGCGCACCGCCCCACCGCTGCACGTGCCCGTCGACCGGGGCGGGCAACGGGGTGCCGAGCACCGCCGACAACTCTCGGTGCACTGTGGTCGCCAGGTCCGCGTCGGGGCGCTGGAGATGCGCCTCCTCGCCGTACCGGCCCACCGACGCGCGCACCAACGCCAGGCCGTCCGGCCGGCGCAGGTGCCCCCACTTGGTGGTGAAGAAGGTCGCGGCCTTGATCAGCAGTCCTTCGGTGCTGGGCACCAAGAAACCGGACAACTCGGGCAGTTGCGGTTGCGGCAGCGCCAGGGTGATCAACGCGACGCTCGCGTAGTCCAGCTCGCCGACACCCGCCGCGACCGCCGGGGCGGGGCCCGTGAGCAGCCGGGCCGCCGGTCGCGCCGGCACCGCCAGCACCACGGCGTCCACGTCGACCATCGACGGATCGCGGGTCGGGCCGACAGTGAGCCGCCAACCCGTTCCGGTCGGGGTCAGCTCGCGGACGGCGGCGTCTCGCCGTATCGTCGCGCCGCTGGCCGTCACGGCGGCCTCGACCAGGGTGCCCAGCCCACCGACCAGGGTGCCGAAGACCGGGGCGCCGGGCGCGCGCGGCGCGGCGGCCTGCGCGGCCCGGACCGCGCCGGTCAGGGTGTGCTCCACCCGGGCCGTGCGGGCCAGCGCCGGCATCGTCGTGACCAGGGAGAGATCGTCGGCGCGGCCCGCGTACACGCCGCCCAGCATCGGGTCGACCAGCCGCTCGACCACCTCGTCACCGAAGCGGGACCGGACCAGCGCACCCACCGAGACGTCCGCGTCCGGCCCCACCAGCGGCCGCCCGTCGTCGGTGTCGGCGTCCGCCGCCGGGCGGGCGACCGCTGTCACCCGGTCCAGATCCCCCGGTACGCCCACCAGGGTGCCGCCCGGGATGGGGCGCAGCCCACCGTCGATGACCAGCGCGGCCTGCCCCACCGTCGGGTGCACGATCCGGTCGGCCAACCCGAGCCGCCGGATCAGGGCCACCGCCCCGGACTCCGCCCCGGTCGGGTCACGCAGCAGGAACGACTCGGCCCCGAACTCCACCGGCTGGCCGGCCAACTCCCCGGTACGCAGCTTGCCGCCCAGTGCGCCGGACTGCTCGTACACAGTGATCTCGGTGCCGGCCGGTGCGTTGTCGCGCAGGCGGACCGCGGCGGCCAGCCCGGCGATCCCGCCGCCGACCACCGCCACCCGCCAGGGCTGCCGCATCACCTTCTCAGCTCTGGTCGGCCCGGCGGCTGGAAAGCTCGTGCACCAGCGCGACCACCCGGGTCAACACCTCCGGGTCGGTCTCCGGCGGCACGCCGTGGCCGAGGTTGAACACGTGCCCGGGGGCCGCCCTGCCCTGCTCCAGGATGCGGCGCACCTCGGCCTCCACCACCGGCCACGGCGCGAACAGCACGGACGGGTCCAGGTTGCCCTGCACCGCCTTGTCCGGGCCGATCCGTTGAGTGGCCACGTCCAGCGGGGTACGCCAGTCGACGCCGACCACGTCCGCGCCGGCCTCGCCCATCGCGCCGAGCAGCTCGGTGGTGCCCACCCCGAAGTGGATCCGCGGCACCCCGGGGCGGTCGTCGGCCAGCCCGCTCAGCACGGCGGTGGAGTGCGGCAGCACGTAGCGGCGGTAGTCAGCCTCGGACAGCGTGCCCGCCCACGAGTCGAACAGCTGCACGGCGGACACGCCAGCCTCGATCTGCACCCGCAGGAAGGCCAGCGTCACCTCGGCCAGCCGGCCGCAGAGCGCGTGCCACAGCTCCGGGTCGCCGTACATCAGGGCCTTGGTCTTGACGTGGGTCCGCGACGGCCCACCCTCGACCAGGTAGCTGGCCAGGGTGAACGGCGCGCCGGCGAAACCGATCAGCGGGGTGTCGCCCAGCTCGACCACCAACTGCCGGACGGCCTCGTCCACGTACGGGACGTCGTCGCGGGTGATCGGGCGGATCCGCTCGACGTCGGCGAGGGTGCGGATCGGCTCGGCGACCACCGGGCCGGTGCCCGGCACGATGTCCAGATCGACGCCGGCCGCCGCGACCGGCACCACGATGTCACTGAACAGGATCGCCGCGTCCACTCCGTGCCGGCGCACCGGCTGGAGCGTGATCTCGGTGACCAGCTCCGGGCGACGGCAGGACTCCAGCATCGGCACGGTGGCCCGGATCTCCCGGTATTCCGGCAGCGAGCGGCCGGCCTGGCGCATGAACCAGACCGGGGTGTGCGGCACGGGCCTTCGTCGGCAGGCCCTGACGAAGGGCGAGTCGGCCGGTCCGCCGGGGCGGGGTTCTCCGTCTCGGGCGACAGTGCCCGTGGTGTCCGTGGTCATCGCCGCAATCGTGCCACGCCCACCACCCCCACCCCACCTGGGGTGAAAGGAAGAGCGACTTCTGTAGGCCCCCGGTGGCGCACGGGTGTCGGCGCGCCGTCGAAGCCGGGGGCCGACGGCGGCATAGGCTGCCGACATGGCCCCCCCGATCGCGCTCCCGGAGACGTTCGCCCGCGCGGTCGCCGGGCTGCGATCGGCGACCCCCCGGCCGGAGATCACGCTGGAGGAGGTCGGCGCTCCCCAGCGGTTGGCCCCGTACGCGTTCGCGCTCTCCGCCACAGTGCTGCGCGACGGCGACGAGGTGGCGACCGGCCGGTTGATCCTGCTGCACGACCCGGTCGGCCACGAGGCGTGGCAGGGCACCCTGCGGTTGGTCACCTACGTGACAGCGGAGTTGGAGGTCGACCTGGCCGCCGACCCGCTGCTGCCCGCGGTTGGCTGGACGTGGCTGACCGACGCGTTGGACGCCCAGGATGCCGGTCACCGGGCGATCGGCGGCACGGTGACGCAGACCATGTCGACCCGGTTCGGCGACCTCGCCGGCCCACCGACCGTCGGCGACATCGAGATCCGCGCCTCCTGGACACCTGTCGACGACGAGCTGACCCCGCACCTGCTCGGCTGGTGCGCGCTGCTCGCCTCCACGGCCGGCCTGCCACCACCGGGGGTCACCGCCCTGTCCGATCGCCGGGCGGCCGGCGCGGCCTGACCGCACCGGTCCGGGGCGGCGGCTGCGGGAGGGCGCGGTTCGATGGCACGTACCAGCACGAACGGTCGTTGTCTGCCGCAACGTCTGGTATGCGCGGGGACACCGCGCGGACACCTGACCGACACACGCCGGACCGGCTGCACCCGCCGATTCCCCACGCGCACTAGGGTTGGCAGGTGACCGACGAACCACCCCTGCGCCGTCGGCCCGCCGAAGAACTTCCGGGAAACGCACCCCAGCACCCGCCGTCGGCCCAGCCGCAGCCGGCGGGCGACGGGGTCGACCCGACCGACGGTGGGCCCGTTCCGCTGATCGCCCCGCGTGACGGCACCCCCGATCCGGTGGCCGCTCCGGCGGAGCTCGCCGAGGTCGTGGCCCGCTTCGCGGCGGGCAGCGGCCCCGTCGCCCTGGACGCCGAGCGCGCCTCCGGCTACCGCTACAGCCAGCGCGCGTACCTGGTGCAACTGCGCCGGGCCGGTGCGGGTACGGCGCTGATCGACCCGCTGCCCCTGCCGGACCTCAGCGCGCTGGACGCGGCGATCGGGGATGCCGAGTGGGTGCTCCACGCGGCCAGCCAGGATCTGCCCTGCCTGGCCGAGGTGGGGCTGCGCCCGCGCCGGTTGTTCGACACGGAGCTGGCTGCCCGGCTGGCGGGGTTCGAGCGGGTCGGGCTGGCCGCGCTGACCGAGCAGTTGCTCGGGTTCACCCTGGAGAAGCACCACTCGGCGGCCGACTGGTCGAGCCGGCCGCTGCCCGAGTCGTGGCTGACGTACGCCGCTCTCGACGTGGAGCTGCTCACCGACCTGCGCGACGCGCTCGACGCCGAGCTGATCCGACAGGGCAAGTCGGCCTGGGCCGCTGAGGAGTTCGCCGCGCTGGTTCGCACCGGGGCGCGTCCGCCGCGGGTCCGGGCGGAGCCCTGGCGGCGTACCTCCGGCATCCACCGGCTGCGCGGGGCGCGGGCCCAGGCTCGCGTCCGCTCGATGTGGTACGCCCGGGACCAGATCGCTTCCCGGCGGGACGCCGCGCCCGGCCGGGTGTTGCCCGACTCGGCGATCATCGCCGCCGCCGAGTTGGACCCGAAGGACGAGAAGACGCTGCTGACCCTGCCCGGTTTCGGCGGTCGGTCGGTTCGTCGGTTGGCCCGCACCTGGCTCGCCGCTCTCGACGACGCCCGGCAGCTGCCGGACGACTCGCTGCCGGTCTCCCCGACGGTGGAGGGCCCGCCCCCGCCGCACCGTTGGGCCGAACGCGACCCGGTGGCGGCTGGTCGGTTGGCCCGTTGCCGGGAGGCGGTGATCCGCATCGCCGGTGAGCACAACCTGCCGCCGGAGAACCTGATCACTCCGGATTCGGTTCGCCGGCTGGCCTGGACCCCGCCGGAGGAGGTCACCGAGGAGTCGGTCGCGGAGACCCTGCGTGGCCTCAACGCCCGCGAGTGGCAGATCGGGCTCCTCGCCACCGACCTGACCGAGGCCCTGGACCCCACCCCCTGAGCATCGGGCGGGGTGTGGGGTGGGCCACAGGTGGGGGTGGGGACGGGGTTGGTTACTGGCGAGTAGCATTCGGGGGAACGTGCCCGTGTCGGCGACCCCTGTCCGGTCCGGAGTGCCGCTCCGCACGACGGCCGAATCATGGTCAATAGGAGGCTCAAGTGCCCCGTGAAGTTCGGGATGTCGTCTTTGTCGACGGTGTCCGTACCCCGTTCGGCAAGGCGGGTGGCATGTACGCCAACACCCGCGCCGACGACCTGGTGATCCGCTGCATCCGTGAACTGCTGCGCCGCAACCCGCAGCTGCCCCCGGAGCGGGTCGAGGAGGTCGCCATCGCGGCCACCACCCAGATCGGCGACCAGGGCCTCACCATCGGCCGTACCGCCGCCCTGCTGGCCGGTCTGCCCAAGACCGTTCCCGGCTTCGCCATCGACCGGATGTGCGCCGGCGCCATGACCGCGGTGACCACCGTGGCCAGCGGCATCGCCATGGGCGCGTACGACGTCGCCATCGCCGGCGGCGTCGAGCACATGGGACACCACCCGATGGGCGAGGGCGTCGACCCCAACCCGCGCATCATCGCGGAGAAGCTTGTCGACCCGTCCGCGCTGGTCATGGGTGCCACCGCGGAGAACCTGCACGACCTGGTCCCGCACATCACCAAGGCGCGCACCGACGCGTTCGCGCTCGCCTCGCAGCAGAGGACCGCGAAGGCGTACGCCAACGGCAAGCTCCAGGACGACCTGGTGCCGATGTCCATCCGCGACGCGGAGGGCGGCTGGGGCCTGGCCACTGTGGACGAGGCCCCGCGGGACACCTCGCTCGCGAAGCTCGCCACCCTGAAGACCCCGTTCCGCCCGCACGGCAAGGTCACCGCTGGCAACGCGGCCGGCCTGAACGACGGTGCCACCGCGAGCCTGCTCGCCGACGAGGCGACCGCCCGCGAGCTGGGCCTGCCGGTCGCCATGCGGCTGGTGTCGTTCGGGTTCGTAGGCGTGGAGCCGGAGGTGATGGGCGTCGGCCCGATCCCGTCGACGGAGAAGGCGCTGCGTCTCGCCGGGCTCAGCATCGACGACATCGGCCTGTTCGAGCTGAACGAGGCGTTCGCCGTGCAGGTGCTCGCCTTCCTCGACCACTTCGGCATCGCCGACGACGACGCGCGGGTCAACCCGTGGGGCGGCGCGATCGCCATCGGCCACCCCCTCGCCTCGTCGGGTGTACGGCTGATGACGCAGCTGGCCCGCCAGTTCGCCGAGCACCCCGAGGTGCGCTACGGCCTCACCGCCATGTGCATCGGCATCGGCATGGGCGGCACTGTCATCTGGGAGAACCCGCACTGGACGGAGGGCGACAAGTGAGCGCGAGGAGTGAGCCGGGCCTGCGAGCCCCGCAGTCGCGAACCGAGGATGGCACTGTGAAGGCGCCGAACGAGGTCGTCACCCGGGCGCTGCTGCGGCAGGTGAACGTACCGGGGCTGGACCGACCCGCCGCCCTGATCACACTGGACAACGGGCTCGACCACACCAAGCCGAACACCTTCGGTCCGGGTGGGCTGGCCAGCCTGGACGAGGCGATCACCGCCGCGCTCGCCGCCGACCCGGCGTTCATCGCGGTCACCGGCAAGCCGTACATCTTCTGCGTGGGCGCGGACATCCTCGGCCTGCCGCAGCTCGCCAACCGCGCGCAGGCACTGGAGATCGGCCGGCTCGGTCACCGGGTCTTCGCCCGGCTCAAGGACAGCACCGTCCCCACCTTCGCGTTCGTCAACGGGGCGGCGATGGGCGGCGGCCTGGAGCTGGCGCTGCACTGCGACTACCGGACGCTCTCCGGTGGCGCGGCGGCCCTCGCGCTGCCCGAGGTCTCCCTCGGTCTGGTGCCCGGCTGGGGCGGCACCCAACTGCTGCCGAACCTGATCGGCATCCCCGCCGCGACCCAGGTGATCATCCAGAACCCGCTGATGCAGAACAAGATGCTCAAGCCGAAGCAGGCCGCCGAGCTGGGCATCGCGGACGTGCTGCTGGAACCGGCCGACTTCCTGGAGCGTTCCCTGGAGTGGGCCGCCGACGTGGTGCGCGGTCGGGTGACCGTCACCCGACCCGCTGTCGACAAGGACATGTGGGCGGGCGTGCTCTACTTCGCCCGGGAGACACTGAACCAGCGGCTGCACGGCGCGGTCCCGGCCGCGTACAAGGCCCTCGACCTGCTGGAGACGGCGAAGGACGGCGACTTCGCCGCCGGCACCGCCGCCGAGGACGAGGCCCTCGCGGACCTGATCTTCTCCGAGGAGCTGCGCAGCGGCCTGTACGCGTTCGACCTGGTGCAGCGGCGGGCCAAGCGACCGGCCGGCGCACCGGACAAGGGTCTGGCCCGCACGATCACCAAGGTCGGCATCGTCGGCGCCGGCCTGATGGCCAGCCAGTTGGCGCTGCTCTTCGCCCGCCGCCTCCAGGTGCCGGTCGTCATGAGCGACCTGGACCAGTCCCGGGTGGACAAGGGCGTCGGCTACGTGCACACCCAGATCGAGAAGGCCGTCATCAAGGGCCGGATGGACAAGGGCACCGCCGCCAAGCTGTACGGCCTGGTCAGCGGCACTGTCGACAAGAGCGCCTTCGCGGACGCCGACTTCGTCATCGAGGCGGTCTTCGAGGACCTGGGCGTGAAGAAGCAGGTCTGGGCCGAGCTGGAGAAGATCGTCTCCCCGGAGGCGGTGCTCGCCACCAACACCAGCTCGCTGTCGATCACCGAGATGGCCGCCGAGTTGGAGCACCCGGAGCGGGTGGTCGGCTTCCACTTCTTCAACCCGGTGGCTGTGCTGCCGCTGCTGGAGATCGTCCGGGGTGAGCGCACCGACGACGCCACCCTGGCCACCGCGTTCGCGGTCGGCAAGCAGCTCAAGAAGTCGAGTGTGCTGGTCAAGGACGCTCCGGCGTTCGTGGTGAACCGGCTACTCACCCGCTTCCTGGGCACCGTCTTCGCCGCCGTCGACGCCGGCACCCCGCTGGACGTGGCGAACAGCGCACTGGACCCGCTGGGCCTGCCGATGCGCCCGCTCGCCCTGCTCCAGCTCGTCGGGCCGGCCGTCGCGTACCACGTGGGCGGCACCCTGCACGCGGCGTACCCGGATCGGTACGGCGTCAGCGACAACCTCAGGCGCATCGCCGACTCCGGTCAGCCGATCGTGGTCGACGACCAGGTCAACGACGAGGTGGCCAAGCTGCTCGTCGTCGGTGACCAGCCGCTGACCGCCGAGCAGGTACGACAGAACGCGCTCGACGCGCTCGCGCAGGAGATCCGGCTGATGCTGGACGAGGGCGTGGTCGCCGAGGCGCAGGACATCGACCTGTGCATGATCCTGGGCGCCGGGTGGCCGTTCCACCTGGGTGGCGTGACGCCCTACCTGGATCGGACCGGCACCTCCGAGCGGGTCACCGGTCAGCGGTTCCTGCCACCGGGGGCGGCGAGCCTGCCCGCCTGAGCAGATCGCAGCGCCACCGTCGCGGTGGTCGGACCGTCCCGCGTGGACCGCCGACCACCGCGACCGTTTGTGATCACCTCGGCCGTCGGAGGGACCTACGCGGGGACATCACCGGTAGCCGCACCGGGTTAAGATCACGCGCTTTGCACCCCTGACTTGGAGCTAACTGATGTCTCAGCCGCCGGCCACCCCGTACGGCCCGTCGCACGATTCCCCCAACCCGCCGCAGCAGCCGGGCCAGCCGCAGTACCCGGGCCAGCCGCAGCAGCCGGGCCAGCCGCAGCAGCCCGGTGAGTGGCCGCCGCCGCAGCAGGGGTTCCCGCCCGCGCAGCCGGGTCAGCCGTACGGCGACCCGTACCTGCCCGCCGGCCCACCCCCGGCGAAGAAGTCGAACGTCGGCAAGATCGTGCTGATCGTGTTGGCCGTGGTGCTGGTGCTCTGCCTCGGCGGAGCGGCGATCACCTGGTTCGCTGTCAAGGACGACGTGAGCGACGTCGTGGACGCCACCAAGACCCGGGTGGTCGCGCCGGCGACCCTCGCGGGCCGGCCGAAGGTCACCGACCCGCAACTCGCGTCGGGCGCCGATGATCTGGTCAACCAGATGAAGGCGGAGGTGCAGAACGAGACCAGCGCGGTCGGCGCCTTCTACGGCGACCCGACCAAGCAGGATCTCGTCATGATCGCCGCCGCGTCCGGTCTGATCACGGACCCGAAGAAGGAACTCGACGACGCCGTCAACGGGCTCTCCACCGAGCTGACCGTGACCAACATGGCCGCTGTCGAGGCCGGTCCGCTCGGCGGCGACGCGAAGTGCGGCGACGGCAAGGCCGCCGGAAACATCCCGTTGGGCATCTGCGTCTGGGCCGACCGCGGCAGCCTGGGCATGGTGGTGATCTACTTCAAGACCGCCAAGCAGGTGGAGGCCGAGTTCGTCACCATCCGGGGCCAGGTCGAGCAGCGCTCCTGAGCCGTACGACGACCGGGGCCCCGGCCACCCTCAGGGGTGGCCGGGGCCCCGTGCCGTACTACACGGACCGCTCAGGCCACCGGGAAGTACGCGTTCAGCTTGCTCCGCAGGTGGGCCGCGTAGATGAAGCCGAGCACCGGGTTGCCGCGGTACGCGCTGGCCGTGCCGCTGCCGACCTCCACCGCCACCGGTCGGGCCACCGCGGCGAACTTCACCTGCTGGCCCCCCTGCGCCCACGCCGAGGCCGCCGGCTCGACCTGGGTGCCGACCAGGGCGGGGAACACCGCCACACCGTTCTGGAAGCCACGCAGTTGCCCCTTGCGGGCCACCACGTAGTCCATCGCCGTGGCGGTGAACCTCTGCAGGGCGTCCGCCGTGACCAGCGTCGCCGGTGCGGCGACAGTGAACAGGTGCAGCTTGGTCGCCATCCACCGCATCCGAAAATCACCCCGGTGGCCGATCAGCACCGGTACGCCGCCCCAGTCCTCGGTCCGCACCTCGCAGCCGTCGGCCCGAAGCCGCTCGCCGGTCGCGGTGAGGTACGCCCGCACCGGCTCGGTCACTGTCGTGTCCATCTGCCCACACATCCTTCATCTGGCTACCGTGGCCGCTCATCCAACACCACGGCAACCCGTTGCGCCGCCCCTGTCGATCATGAACAAATACTTTGCCCTTGCGCTAACTGTCACCTGCCGCGACACTTAGCCACATGGCACAGTATTCGGCGCAGCTCGACGGCGTGTTCGTCGCCCTCGCTGACCCGACCCGGCGCTGGGTCATCCGACGCCTCGGCCACGGCCCGACGAGCGTCGGCGATCTCGCCCGCGAGCTCCCGATGACCCTCCCCTCGTTCATGAAGCACGTGCAGACGCTCGAATCGAACGGGCTCATCCGCACGACCAAGTCCGGCCGGGTACGCACCTGCGTGCTCAACCGCGAACGCCTCGCCCTCGTCGACGACTGGCTCGCGGAGCAGCGCCGAACCTGGGAAGAGCGCACGGATCGCCTCGAACACCTCGTCACCGATCAGCAGGAGAGTCAGCAATGAATCCCGACCTGGACCTGACCATGACGCGGGTCATCCGCGCCCCCCGCGCCGCCGTCTGGAGCGCCTGGACCGACCCGTCCCGCTTCGCGAAGTGGTGGATCCCGGCGCCGTCCCTGTGCCGCGTCGACCGCCTGGACGTCCGGCCCGGTGGCGCACTGGTGACCCGACTGAGCGACGACGGGGTGGAGTTCGTCCCACACCTCGACGCGTGCTTCCTCGTCGTCGACGATCATGAGCGGATCGTGTTCACGAACGTGATCGACAGCGCCTGGCGGCCCGCGAACCCCAGCCCGGTCCCGATGACCGCGGAGATCACCATGAAGGATCACCCGGACGGCACTGACTACCGGGTCATCGTCCGTCACGGTGATCCCGCCGCTCGCGACCTGCACGAGAAGATCGGCTTCGCGGACGGCTGGGGCTCGGTCACCGCACAACTCGCCGGGGTCGCCGAGAACGCCTTCGTCTAGGCACCACGCCCACCAGCCGGCCACCGCCGGAACCTCGGCGGTCAGGCCCGCGCCCCCGGCAACGTGCCACCGGGCGCGGGCCGTACGCCGATGTCAGGCCGGTTCGCTGTCCCCCGCCGCCGCTGCCCGTGCCGCCGCTGCCGCCGCCCGCTCGGCGGCGTTGCCGAGCACACAGAACTCGTTGCCCTCCGGGTCGGCGAGCACCACCCAACCCCCGCCGGCCGGGTTGACGTGATCGGCGACGAGCGTCGCGCCGATGCCGAGCAGCCGCTCGACCTCCTCGGCCCGGGTCCGGTCGGCGGGTTGCAGGTCCAGGTGGAGTCGGTTCTTCACCGTCTTGCCCTCGGGCACGGCGAGGAAGAGCACCTCCGGGCCACCCGGCGGCAGGAGCATCGCCTCCGGGTCGCCGGGGAAGTCGTCGGGCTGCCGGGGGCAGTCGAAGACCTGCGCCCAGAACCCGGCCAGCGCGTACGTGTCGTGACAGTCGATGCTGATGTTGTGGATCGTCGAACTCACAGTTGGTCCTCCACAGTGGTGGTGGTGGTGACACGCTCCCCGGCGCTGCGTACGACGCAGAACTCGTTGCCCTCCGGGTCGGCGAGCACCGCCCAACCTGTGCCGTCGGCGCGGCGTTGGTCGGCGACCATGGCCGCACCGAGGCCGAGCACCCGCTCGATTTCCTCGTCCCGGGTCCGGTCGACGGGCTCCAGGCAGATGTGCAGCCGGTTCTTTGTCACCTTGTCTTCCGGCACCGCCTGAAAGAACAGGTTGGGCGTGGCCTCGTCCGGCGGCAGCAGGGCCGCCTCCGGATCACCGGGGGCATCCTCGCGGTGCCGGGCGTACCCGAGCACCGTCGACCAGAAGCCGGCCAGGGCGTACGTGTCGTGACAGTCGAAGCTGATGTTGCGGATCCGTGGATACACGGGTGTTCCCCTCCGAATGGGATGGGACGCCCCCGCCTCGGGGAGTCAGCCGGCGCAGACCCGGGGCGCGGAGTCGTGGTTGGTGGACATCGACGCACCCCCTCTCGCTCTCGAGCTGACCGGGTGATCTTTGCAGCGGCCGAGTGCTGGGCGCAACCCCGTTTCAGCCGCCGGCCGGCGCGGGACCGGTCAGCGCGGGCGCGTCCGCCGTCGGCAGGGTGACGGTCACCTCCAGGCCGCCGCCGGGCTGGGCGACCACCCGTACCGTGCCGCCGTGCGCCTGGCACACCGCCCGGACGATGGACAGGCCCAGCCCGGAGCCGCGCGCCCCGGTGCGTTCCCGGCCACCGCGCCGGAACGGCTCGAACAGCCCCGGCACGTCGGCCTGGTCCACCTCGAACCCCGTGTTGCCCACGACCAGCCAGGACCGCTCGCCGTCGGTGCCGGTGCGCACCCAGAGCCGCCCGTGCAGGTGGTTGTAGCGAACCGCGTTCTCGATCAGGTTGCCGGCCAGCCGGTCCAGCAGCCCCGGGTCACCGACGACCGGCGCGGACTCCAACGACGTCTGCACCCGCAGGCCGATCCGCTCCACCTCGCGGCGCATCGCCGACAACGCGTTCGCGGTGCCCGCCGAGAGGTCACACTCGGTACGCCGGCCCAGCTGCCGTCCAGCCTGCGCCTCGCTGCGAGCCAACACCAGCAGCGCGTCCACCAGGCCGTTTGCCCGTTCGGACGCGTCCCGGACCACTGTCGCCATCCGGCGGTACTCCGCGGCATCCGCGTCGTCGTCGCTGAGCGTCACGTCGATCTCGGTCCGCATCACAGCCAGGGGGGTACGCAGCTCGTGCGAGGCGTTCGCCACGAAGCGCTTCTGCGCCTCGAACGCGGACGCGATCCGGTCCAGCATGGCGTCGAACGTCTTGGCCAGCTCGGCCACCTCGTCGTCGGCGCCCGAGTAGCCGATCCGCTGGTCCAGGGTGGCCTCGCCGAGGCGCTGCGCGGTCGCGGTGACCTGGTGCAGTGGGCGCAGCGCCCGGCCCGCCACCGCGTACGCGCCGGCCACCCCGACCACGCTGATCGCCAACAGCGCGACAAGGCCCTTGGCCAGTAGCTCCCCGGACGCGGAGTCGACAAGGCGCCGCTGCCACTCGGCGGCGTCCATCCGTCCGCCGTCGGAGAGCAGCACTGTCGTGCCGGGCAGCAGCTCGTCGGTGGGGCGCAGCGCGTCCCGGACCAGCAGCCAGGCCAGCAGCACCAGGATCGCCCCCGCGCCGACAAGCAGCACCCCGTTGAGCACTGTCAACCGCAACCGCAGGGTGGGCCGCACCCTGCGGCTCATGCGCCCACCTCGGCCGTGCGGTAACCCGCGCCCACCACTGTCTCGATCAGCGGCGGGTCACCGAGTTTCTTCCGCAGCGTCATCACTGTGACGCGGACGATGGTGGTGAACGGGTCGGTGTTCGCGTCCCAGACCCGTTCCAGCAGCTCCTCACTGGAGACCACCGCGCCGCGGGCCTTGAGCAGCTCGCTGAGCACCCCGAACTCCTTGTTGGTCAGGTCGACCGTGACCCCGGCGCGGGTGGCCACCCGGCGGGCCGGGTCGAGCACCAGGTCGGCCAGTTCGAGCACCGGCGGCGCGGCCGGGGTGGCCCGCCGGCCCAGTGCCTGCACCCGGGCGACCAGTTCGTCGAAGGCGAACGGTTTGGACAGGTAGTCGTCCGCGCCGAGCTGCAACCCCTCCACCCGGTCGGCCACCGTGCCGCTCGCGGTGAGCATCAGCACCCGGGTCAGCGCGCCGGAGGCGGCCAGGTCAGCACAGATCTGGTCACCGTGCACGCCGGGCAGGTCGCGGTCCAGCACCACCACGTCGTACCGGGTGACGAACGCCGCCTCGTGGCCGGCGTCGCCGTCGTACGCCACGTCGACCGCCATCCCCCGCTTGCGCAACCCGCGCGCGATCGCGTCGGCGAGGTTGCGCTCGTCCTCCACCACCAGTACCCGCATCCCGGCCTCCTCGCTGCTGACCACCGACAACCTAGTGCCAGCTGGCAACCATCGTCCCTCGCCTGGTGATCAGTCGCGCAACTGCCAGCTCCGGTACGAGCCATCCGGCTCCGCGCACACCAGGTGGCCCGAGATCGCCTGGCAGTGGCCGGTGGCCTCGGGCAGCACGTCGACGATGCGCGTCTTCCCGGCGCGGACGTCCAGCTCCCCGACGAGCATCCCGCCGTCCGGATGCGGGCGCACGCCGAGCAGCCGGTGGTGGGTGTCGATCTGGAACAGCTCCCAGCGGCCCAGGTCGACAAGGTCCCGGCCGGTCCGCGCATCGACGACGAAATACCTTCCCAGCGGTTCGCTGGTGATCGGCATGGCGATCAGCTGGCCGCCGACCGGCCAGGCCCACGCCCACCGGTCGCTGCGCCAGCGCACCTCGCCGGTCGCGGTGTCGACAGCCCACAGCCCAGCGGAGCGGGTCCGCATGCACACGACGGGGCCGCAGTCCTGCGCGAGCTCGATCTCGTCGACCGGGGTGCTCCAACGCCGGTCCAGCCGGTCCAGCCCGTACGCGGTGACCGCGTTCGGTTGCCCACCGATGGTCAGCAGCAGGTCACCCGCCACCTGCACGGACCCGAGGGGCCCACCGTCGGGTGGGCGCAGGTCGGCGCGGACCAGCACCGCGCCGGTGAGCGCGTCGCGTACCTCGACCGGCCCGTTCACGTCGCTGAGCACCATTCGGTGCGCCTTCTCGGCGACGGGCTGCGCGGTGACGCCGGCGGTGGGGGTGGTCAGCTGCCACCGCACAGTGCCGCAGCAGGGGTCGACCGCGCGCAGGCTGAGCGGCTGCTCCCCGCCGCCGGACTGCAGCAGGAGGTTGCCGTCGGCCAGTTCGACGGAGCTGCCCGGCTGCTGCCAGCGGTACGCCCCGGTCGCGCGGTCCAGCGCCACGGTGAGGGTGTCCCGCCCGTCCGCGCCGATTTCGTAACCAGTAGCCAGCAGCAGGCCGTCTCTCGGCCTGATCCCCCAGAAGCGGGCCTCCCCGGGCAGCGGGGTGTCCCAGACCGGCTCGCTGTCGGCCAGCCGGAAGGCGGCCAGCCGCCACTGTGGCGTCTGAACGGTAACCGGATTGATCACCAGGACCAGGTCGCCGTCGACAAGCACGTCGGCGCCCGCCTGGGCGGGCAGTGTCACAACGTCCCGCCCCGCCGGCGGCGGCGCGGCGGCGGCGAGGGTGGCCAGCACGAGCAGCAGGACCAGTGCACCGCGCAGTGGCCGCCCGTTCGCGCGGGGTGGGCGAGGCGACGGCTCAGGTTCCCGCTCCGGTCCGTGCCGCAGCTCGCCGAGGTCGATCACCGAGCCGGTCACCGGGGCATCCGGAACAGTCGGTAGGAGCCGTCCACCAGCTGGCAGAGCAGGAGGCCGACGATCGCCTGACAGTTCCTGGCGACGTCCGGGAGCACGTCCAGCACGCGTGCCTTCCCGGCGCGGACGTCCAACTCCGCCACGACCAGCCCGCCGTCCGGGTGGGGACGCACGCCGACAAGCGGGCCGTCGAGACCGACCGGGGCCAGTTCCCACCGGCCCAGGTCGGCCAGTTCCCGGCCGGTCATCGGATCGACGACGAAGAGCCGCTGCGGAGGGACGTCCACGGGCCTCGCCGCGGTGGCCACCATCCGTCCGTCGTACGGGAAGAGCCACGCCCAGCGGCTGCTGCGCCACCGCATCTGGCCGGTCGCGGGATCGACCCCCCACAGCTCCCCACCATGTCGCTGCGGACACAGGACGGGACCGCAGTCATCGATGTAGTCGATCCGATCGGTGGTGGTGGTGTCCCAGCGCTGGTCCAGTCGGTCCAGCCCGTAGGCGGTGATCCTGGCCGGTGACCCGCTGCTGGTCAGCAGAAGGTCGTTCACCACCTGCACGGACCCGTACGTGTCGCCCTCGGGTGGGCGCAGGTCGGCCCGGGCCAGCTCCGCGCCGGTGATCGCGTCATACACCTCGGTGAGCCCGCTCCTCCGGTGGAGCACCACCCGGTCCACTCCCCGGGCGCGTTGCCGGAGACTGACATACTCGGCGGCGTTGGTCAGCTGCCAGCGGACGGTGCCGCAGCACGGATCGACAGCGCGCAGGGTGACCGGCTCGTCGTCGGCGCCGGACTGTAGCAACACGTTGCCGTCGGCCAGCGGGTCGGGGCGGCCCGGCTGCTGCCACCGGTACGCCCCGGTCTCCCGGTCGAACGCCATGGACAGGACGCTCAGCTCGGGCGGCAGCACCTCATAGACCGTGACCAGCAGGACCCCGCCCGCCGACGTGATCCCCCAGTTGTGACCCTGCATCGGCACCACGGTCTGCCACAGCAGATCGCCGTCGGGCAGCCGGAAGGCGCTCATCCGCCGCCGCGTCGGCTGCCCCGGGTCCGGGTCGAGGACCACGAACAGGTCGGCGGTGAACAGGATCTCGGCGGCGAGCTGCGCCGGCAACGTCACTGCGGCCGGCCGGGGCGGCGGCACGGCGGCGGAGCCGAGCGTGGCCAGCACGAGCAGCAGGACCAGCGCGCCGCGCAACGGCCGACCGTTCGCGCGGGGTGGGCGGGGTAGCGGTAGCGGCTCCGGATCCGGGCCGTGCCGCAGCTCACCGAGGTCGATCACCGGGCCGGTCACTGTCGCAACCGCCACAGCGTGGCCGAGCCGTCGAGCCGCTGGCAGAGCAGGACCGGCAGCGACGCCTGGCAACTACCGGCGACGTCCGGCAGCAGGTCGAGGATTCGGGCGTGGCCGGCCGCCAGGTCCAGTTCGGCGACGACCGTCCGGCCGTCGTCGCCGCGCCGCAGCCCCACCAGCGGATCGGTCGGCCGGAGCACCGGCACCAGGTCCCAGTCGCCCAGCTCGGTCCGTGTTCGCCCGGTCGCCGCGTCGCGTACCGCGAACTGACGGCCGGACCCGGACATCAGCAGCCGGTCGCCGCGAACGTCGACAAGCAGTTCCTCGCCCGGGTCCGACCAGCGCAGCGCGCCGGTCGCCGGATCGAGGACGCGGAGGTTGCCGCCCTGGTGTGACACGCAGAGCAGGTCGGCACAACCGACCACGAAGGACACCGGAGACATCGTGGCCCTCCACCGCGGCTCCAGGTCGGCCAGCCCGTAGCCCACGACCGGGGCATCCTCGGCGGGGAGGAACACCAGCAGATCGTCGACGACCTGCACCCGCTGCAACGCCCTCCGGTCGCCGGGCAGCGTGTCCACGCTGCGCAGCAGGCGACCGGTGACGGCGTCGTGCACCTGCACCTCGCCGGTCGGCTGCACGAGCACGAACCTGTCGATCCGACCGTTGGACAGGTGGAAGGCGGGGCCGGTCGACGACAGCATGGGCACCGACCAGAGCGCCCGGCCGGTCTCGGGGTCGAGCCGGCTCATCCCGTCCGTCCCGTTCTGCCGGACGTCCGTCAACAGCAGCCCGCCGTCGGCGATCGGCACGGGGGCACCAGGATGCCGCCACCGCTGCTGGCCGGTCTCGGCGTCGAAGGCGGTCGTCTCGAACACCCCAGCCCCGGCTTCGACGCCCACGGCCAGCACCAGCCCCTGCTCGACCCGGACGCCGAGGTAGTTCTCGGAGCGGGGCACCGGTGCCCGCCACCGTCGCCGCAGACCGGCGCCCTCCGATGCCGGCTGGGCGTACGCGGTCAGGTACCGGTCCTGGTCAGGTGTCGGCGGGTCGACCAGGTAGACGGCGTCCGGGGCGAGGTAGGCGGTGGCGGCCGGTGACGCCGGCACCGCGCTCATCGTCCGTCGCGGTGGCGGTGTCGCGCCGGCCAGCAGCACCAGGGCGAGCAGCAGCACGGCGGCGCTGCGCAACGGGCGACCAACGGCGCGCGGGGTCCGGACCGGAGGCGCCGACGCCGGCTCGTCCCGGATCTCGCCCAGCTCGATGATCGACAACGACCGTCCTTCCGTGACCGCGTCATGCTGGCCGGCGAGGTGATGTCCGGCAAACCGACCGTGAGCGCACCGGCCCGGCAAAAGCGACGGACCCCCGCCTGTACGATGGCGCGTCGTGGCTGTGCCGGTGGTAGACCCTTCGCTGAATCCCGTTACCGATGCCGACCCGACCGAGGTCGAGCCGACACGGCGGCCTCGACGCCGCCCGGCCCGGGCCGACCTGTTGGCCCTCGGAGCCTATGTGCTGCTCGGCATCTTCGTCTGCCTCAACTACTGGGGTGACGTCACCGGCCGGGTCTCCTCGCACCTGCCCACCGACCACAGCTGGTTCGAGTGGTTGTTCGCGCACGGCGCGTACTCGGTGCGGCACCTGGAGAACCCACTCTTCACGGAGCGGCAGAACGCCCCGGACGGGGTGAACATGATCGCCAACACCTCGCTACTCGGGGTGACCCTGCCGCTGGCCCCGCTGACCATGCTGCTCGGCCCCCAGGTGATGTACGCGCTCTATTTGGGTGCGGCGCTGGCGGCCACCGCCGGCACCGGCTACTGGATGCTCTCCCGCCACCTGGTGCGCTCCCGCGCGGCGGCCTTCGTCGGCGGCGCGTTCCTCGGCCTCGCGCCGGGGATCATCCACCACGCCAACGGTCAGCCCAACTTCGTGTCCAACTTCCTGTTGCCGCTGATCGTGGTGCGGGTGCTGCGCCTCGGTGAGCCGGGCCGGTGGCGGCGCAACGGGCTGGTGCTCGGCGCGCTGGTGACGTACCAGATCTTCATCAACGAGGAGATGCTGCTGCTCACCGCGCTGGCCTGCCTGGTCGTCGTGCTGGCGTACGCCGTGCAGCGACCGCGGGCCGCCTGGGCCGCCACCGGCACGTTCCTGGCCGGGCTCGGTGTCGCCGGCGGCCTGACCCTGGTGCTCGCGGCGTACCCGATCTGGTTCCAGTTCAACGGCCCGCAGTCATACCGCGGTCTACAGGGCGGCGTCTTCCACAACTGGGGCGAGGACCTGATGGCCTTCGTCACCTTCGCCCGGGACACCTGGGCCGGTGACCCGGCGGTGGAGCAGACGATCGGTCTGACCGAGCAGAACACCTGGTTCGGCTGGCCGTTGGTGCTGCTCTCGCTGGTGTCTCTGGTGCTGCTCGTGCGCCGGTCGCTGGCCACGCGGATCGTCGCGGTGCTGATCGTGGTGTTCACAGTGGCCGCGATCGGGCCGATGGTGCGCTTCGACGGTGTCGAGACCGAGGTGCGCGGCCCGTGGTCGTACGTGCCGGACGACCTGCCGCTTGTCGAGATGATGATGCCGACCCGGCTGACGCTCGTGGTCGCCGCCGCGGTGGGCGTACTGCTCGCGTTGACCTGGGACGCCGCGCACCGCCAGGGGCGCGCGGTGGCCGACCGGCCGCGGGTGCCGGCCCAGCGCGTCGACGAGCCGAACCCGGCGACGTCCGACGAACCGAGCGCCCCCGCGCCGGTCGCGGCACGCCGTCGGTGGCTGCGACCGGTGGGGTACGCGGCGGTCACCCTCGCCGTGCTGCCGCTGCTGCCCCGGCCACTGCCCGCCCAGCAGATCGATCCGCCACCGCACTTCATCACGGCGGGCGGTTGGCGGCCCTACGTGCCGGCGGGCCGGACCCTGGTGCCGGTGCCGATCCCGAGCAACGTGCACGGCCTGCCGACACTGCGCTGGAGTGCGCTGACCAAGCAGGAGTTCCCCGTCCCCGGCGGTTACTTCATCGGCCCGAACGAGGTGGGCGAGGGGGTCTTCGGCGCGCCGAACCGGCCCACCAGCAGCCTCATCTACTCCACGATGGACAAGGGCGCGGTGCCGGCACTCACCGACGAGAACCGCCGCCAGGCCGTCGAGGATCTGCGGTTCTGGCGGGCGTCGGTGGTGGTGCTCGGGGCGCACCCGCGCGAGGCGGTGCTGCGCGAGCTGGTCACCGGGCTGATCGGGCCGCCGCAGCGGGTCGACGACGTGTGGGTGTGGGACGTCCGCGCCCTGGTGGGTTGATCAGTCGACCTGGTTCCGGACGTCCCACAGCCACCCGCCGTCGACTTCTCGGCCCGGCCCGAGCAGGTCGTCGACGGTCCGGCGGACCGGGTCACCGTGCTCCAGCAGGCCCAGGACGACCACCGCGGCACGCCAGTGCCGCAGGTCGTCGACGGCCTGGCGACGGTCGGCGTCGGTCAGCACCGGCACCATGCCGGTCTCGGCCACCCGGCGTAACAGCACCGACGTGGGCCGGTCCGGCGCGCCCCAGCGGGCCGCCGGGTCGTCCGGACCGCTGGGGCCGATGAAGTAACCACCCGGCGCGCGGAACGCCAGACCGGTACGGGCCGACCAGAGCATCACCGCGCTGCGTCCGGCACCGGTGACCGGGGGCACCGCGACCACGCTGCGGCCGGGTGGCACCAGCGCACGCCAGCCGCCGTCGGCGACGAACGCCGGCACCGGCGCGACCGGCACCACCCGGATCGGCGTCGGGACCAGGGGCAGCAACGCGGCGGCGACCGCGCCGACCCACAACAACCGCACCGGCAGACCCGGTGCGGCGATCGGCCCGCGCGCGGTGCGGACCCGGTCCAGGGAGAGCGCCACCAGCACACCCAGCACCGGTACGCAGATCAGCGCGAACCGGGCCGGCACCGCGAGGTCGAGCAGCGGCAGCCCGGCGACCAGCCGGTACGGCCCCGGGATGCCGGTGGCGGTGCCGTCCACCCGCAGCTCGGTGCCGAGCGAGAGCAGGGCGAAGAGCACGCCACAACCGGCCAGCGCCCGGACCAGTGGCCGTCGCCACTGCCAGATCACGATCACCACGGCGAGCACCAACAGTCCCGGGCCGAAGAACGAGTTCTCCTCGGTCGGGTTCGGTGACAGCAACCCCGGCAGCCAGTCGTCACCGAGGACGGTCTGCCGGGCCGACGCGGTGAACGACGCGGCGTCCAACTGGAAGCCGTGCGTGTCGAACGCCATTCCGGAGTAGTGCTGCGGGCCGTGGAACTGAAACCACAGCGGGTACGCCAGCAGCACCGCCGCCACAGCGACCGCCACCGCGAGCCGGCCGAAGAGGGCAGGTGCGAGCCGTCGGGCGGCCTCGGAGTCGGCGAGCGCGTAGCCCACCGCGAACACCCCGGCCGCGAGCGCGAGGAAGACCAGCACCTCCTCACCGATGAAGACCTGCCAGACGAGCAGCAGGCCGAGGCCGAGGCCGGCCCGCCAGGCGCCGCCGGGCCGGCGCTCCGCGGCCGGGGCGGACCGGAACACCAGGGCGAGGATCGCGGGCACCAGGAACTGCGCGGCGATGTGCAGGTGGGCGCTCGCCTGGGCGATCATGCCCGGGGCGAAGCCGCAGACCAGCCCGCCGACCGCAGCCGCGGACCGGCTGGTGACCAGCCGGCGGCGCAGGAGCGCGTACCAGGCCGCCGCCGTGCCGGCCAGGCAGCAGACGACCGCCACGCAGAACGCCACCTGTGACCCGAGGAGCAGGGTGACCGGGGCCAGCGGAACGCCCAGGCCGAGCACCGACGTGTTCGCCATCAGGTTGACCCCGTCGGGCGCGTTCAACGCGGCGCTGTGGAGCGGGTTCTCCCCCGCGACCACGGCATGCGCCGCGTGGGCCAGCATCCACTCGAAGAGGATCTGGTCACCCGCCTGGTGGAACAGCAACCACGGGTGCCCCCACTGCCCGCCGGTCAGCAGCACGGCCAGGCCCAGATAGCCGGCCACCACAAGCAGGTCCCGGAACCGGGCCGGCCGGGACGTGCTGGCCGCCGCCGGGGGCGACGTGGTCTCCGACGTCGTCCCGGTGGTCATCAGACCGAACGGTCG
The DNA here is from genome assembly GCF_040607915.1 of Micromonospora sp. NPDC005215. Classification (NCBI taxonomy): domain Bacteria; kingdom Bacillati; phylum Actinomycetota; class Actinomycetes; order Micromonosporales; family Micromonosporaceae; genus Micromonospora; species Micromonospora sp. NPDC005215. The sequence continues at coordinate 124,653 of NZ_JBEXHQ010000012.1, forward strand.
GTGAGCGCCCGGACGTCCCAGACCCAGACGTCCAGCTCCTGGCGGCCCGGACCGACCAACTCCTCGACCGTCCGCCGCAGCGGCTCGGCGTTCTGCTGTCGCAACGGCAGCACCAGGATCGCCGCCCGCCAGTGCCGCAGCTCGTCGGCGAATCGACGGCGCTGCCGGTCGTCGAGCTTCGGCGTACGGCCGGTGGTCGCCACCTCCTCCAGCATCTGGCCCACCCCGCTGGGTCGGCCGCCGAACCGGCCGGCGTCACCGGTGTTCCCGTTTCGGGGGGCGAGGAAGTAGCCGCCGGGGATCTTGAAGTCGAGGTTGGTGGCCGCCGCCCAGCGCATGCCGTGCGTGTTGCCCATGCTCGGCACCGGGATCGGGACCAGCGTCTGGTCGGGTCCGACGTACGCCCGCCAGCGGTCGGCGGTGATGAAGTCCGGCACCGGCGGTCGGGAGACCATCCGCAGCGGCATCGGGGCGATCGGCAGCAGGGCGAACGCCAGGCCCGCCGCGGTGAGCGTCCGCACGGTACGCCGGTCGGCAGGACGCAACGCCCAGGCCCGTTCGACGGCGAGCGCGAGCAGCAGACCGACCACCACGCTGGTGATCAGGCCGAACCGGGTCGGCACCACCGCGTCCAGCAGCGGCAGGCGGACCAGCAGCTGCCACGGCCCGGTGACCAGCTCCCGATCCCACCAGGAGACCCGCTCGCCGAGCGAGAGCACGGCGAAGAGCAGGCCCGTTGCCGCGAGCGCCCGGACGATCAGCTCCCGGCGCAGCCAGACCACGATGCCGATGGCGATCAGCGACAGGCTCCAGCCGAAGAAGGCGTTCTCCTCGGAGTAGTTCGGGGCGAGATTGATGTTGGCTCGCTGGTTGCCGCCGAGGGTGGGCGAGCCCGGGGCGAAGAAGGCGGCGATGTCGTTGCCGTAGTCCTTCACCGCGTCGCTGAGCCCGTGGTAGGCCATCGGCCCGGCGAACTGCACGTACAGGGGGTACGCCAGCAGCGCCCCGGCCAGCACCGCGCAGGTCACCACACCGGCGCCCAGGGGCCGCCACGCGGCCCGCCAGCGGGCCGGCTCCTGGACGAGCACCGCCAGCAGGAAGACGCCGCAGGCCAGCGCCGTGAAGAGCAGGATCTCCTCGTTGATGAACGCCTGCACGGCGACCAGCAGGGCGAGCAGCGCGCCGTCCCGGACCGGCCGGGTCGACCGGGTGAGCACCAGCACCCGCCAGACGACGAACGGCAGCAGGAACTGGCTGATGATGTTCGGGTGCCAACTGGCGTGCGAGAGCATCGCGGGCGAGAAGCCGCAGAACCAGCCGCCGGCCGCCGCCGCGAGCGGGGTGCGCACCAGGTGGCGGGAGAGCATGAGGTACCAGGCCATGGCGGTGCCGGCGAGGCCGAGCGTCACAAGCACCACGAAGGAGACCGCCGGCCCGAACAGCAGCGTCACCGGGACCATCGGGATGCCCAGCGCCAGCACAGCCGTGTTGGCCATCAGGTTGACGCCGTCGGGGTAGTTGAACTGCTCGGTGTAGAACGGGTACTCGCCGTGCAGCACCACGCGTACCGAGTGGGCGAGGAAGAACTGCACCTGCGCCGGGTCACCGGTGTAGAGCGAGGCCACCCGGCCGGACGGGTCGAGCCAGATCCGGCTGGTCACCCAGAGCGCGGCGAGCAGGAACAGCCCGCCCACCGCCAGGTGCTGCCGCCGCCGCGTCCACCGACGCCACCATGCCCGCGACGGTACGGTCGCCGCGCTCTCCGCGGTCTCGGCCGGCGCGACGGTCTCGGCCGGCGCGACGGTCTCAGCCGGCGCAGCGGTTTCGGCCGGCGCAGCGGTTTCGGCCGGCGCGACCGTCTCAGCCGGCGCGACGGTCTCAGCCGGGGCGGTGCGGGTGGGGCCGGTCGCGCGCTGGGCCTCGGTCGGCGCGGTGGAGGTGCTGGTCAGCGCGGCGGGGCCGACGAAGGAGCCGGCCGGCGTGCGATAGCTCACCATCTCGTCGGAGCCGACTGCCGACTCCGGGTGCGGCGCGGGCAGGGCGCGGGACTCGGCAGGCGTCACAGTCGGCGGAGTCTACCGGAGCAACGAAAACGCACTAAAGCCCCGGTGGCGTCCATTGTGGTTGGTCGGGCGACGACCACCTGAGGTCCGGCATCGGACATCTCGTACTATGGCGCTTTCCGACAGCGACGGCGAGGCGATCGGGGGCGGGCCAGGTGACTCCAGGCCGTCGGTACGGCAGGACGCTCGCCGTCCTGCTGGGTGCGCTGCTGGCCACCACGGCATGCGGTCCGGTCGCCGATCGGCAGCCGCAGGACCTGCGGGTGGGGTACGACAGCCTGGACGGCACGCTGGCAGTGTGGCCACCGCGCGGCGATCTCTCGGAGGACGCCAGGGCGACGGCAGCGGTCACCGACGCGGTTCGTGACTGGCGGTCGCCGGCCGATGACCGGGCGCACCTGCCCACGTCCGGCATCCTCTTCTCCGGTCGGGTCGACGGTGCCCCGACGGCGATCGTGGCCGCCGACGTGCCCGGCGAGAGCGCCTCCTGGCTGCTGCAACTCACCCGCGACGGTGATCGGTACGCGGTGACCCGCGCCACCGAATACACCGACCCGGGTTATCTCGTCTACTCCGACGTGCTGCCGGTGCAGACCGCCGGCGGCCGGCGCTACCTGGTCTCCGCCCGGGTGCAGACCCTGGTCGGGCCGCAGGATCGGACGTTGACCGTCGCGGACGGCCTCAGCGCACCGGTCAACGTGCCGGCCTGCACGGCTGTCGCCGTCACCGCGACCCTCCGAACCACCGAGTCGTTGCCCCGCGGACGGGCCGCCGACCGGCTGCTCGACCTCGGCACCGGCACCGTCGATCCGCGCTATCCCCTGGTCCGGGACGAGTCCGGCACGGGACGGCGGGCGCTGACCGGCCTGGACACCTGTGTGCTGGCCGGCGACCTGGGTCCGTTCGGCAGCATCCCGCGCCGGATCGGCGACCGGGACGCGCCGCGCTCGGTGCCGACGTCCTGGCCGATGGCGAAACTCACTGTCCGCTCGCTCGGTGAGGTCGCCCTCGGCGGTGGCGCGGCGGCGGAACTGCAGCAGCTCAGCTGGGACACCGACGCCGGCGCGATGACCGCTGTGGTCTACCGACCGGCCGACGGCGGCGCACCCGTCGTCTCGCCCGCGGACCGGGCCACCCCGTTGCAGGCGTACCAACTGCCCGTTCCCGGTCAGCCGCTGGTGGTGCTCAGCTGGCGGGCCACCCGGGACAGCTCCCTGTCCGTCCCACCGGGCACTCCGCTGCTGGTCGAGCGCCCCGGGCTGGCGGTCATCCCCAGCCCGTCCCGCTCCCAGACCTACAGCCTCGCCAACTCCGACAAAACCCACTACCGCTCGGTAAAGCCGCGCTAGCCCGCACCGCGCCAGCCCGCGTGACCGGGCACCTTCCGCGCCGACGGATCGGTGCTGAAGGCGCAGCACGCCGACCGGAAGCCCAAGATCGGTGGGCCGGGGCGACGGAGTGGGGATGGATGCACGACGGCGGGTGTCCCTCAGGACACCCGCCGTCGTTTCTTCTCGTCAGTTCTGCGCAGCCGCGTCGCTGGGGGTCAGGCGGTCCGGGGTGGCATCCAGGCCGGAGATCCAGCCGGTGACGTTGCGGGCCACGTCCTGGGCGGTCAGGCCCAGGTCGGCGAGGATCTGCGCGCGGGTGCCGTGCGGGTGCCAGTCGGCCGGTACGCCCAGGTCCTTGAGCGGCACCCGGACGTCGGCGTCCCGCATCGCCTGGCCGAGCGCGTCGCCCACCCCGCCGACCCGGACGCCGTCCTCGACGCTGACCACGAGTCGGTGGCGGGCGGCCAGGTCGACAAGCTCCGCCGGAACCGGGCGCACCCAGCGGGGGTCGACGACCGTGACCCCGTAGCCCTGCTCGGCGACCCGGGCGGCGACCTCCATGCCCAGCTGGCCGAAGGAGCCAACGGCAACCAGCAGTACGTCGGTACGCGCCGACTCGGCCAGCACGTCGACCGGGCCGACCCGGCGCAGCGCCGGCAGGTCCGCGGCGACCGCGCCGGTCGGGAAGCGCACCACTGTCGGACCGTCGTCGACGGCCACCGCCTCGCGCAACTCCTCGCGCAGGGTTGTGGCGTCGCGGGGAGCGGCGATCCGCAGGCCGGGCACCACCCCGAAGACGGACATGTCCCAGATGCCGTAGTGGCTGGGGCCGTCCGGGCCGGTGATGCCCGCCCGGTCCAGCACGAAGGTCACCGGCAGCTTGTGCATCGCCACGTCCAGCAGGACCTGGTCGAAGGCGCGGTTGAGGAAGGTGGCGTAGACCGCGACCACCGGGTGCAGACCGCCGAGCGCCAACCCGGCCGCCGAGGTGGCGGCGTGCTGCTCGGCGATGCCCACGTCGTACACCCGCTCGGGGTACTTGCGGGCCAGCTTGGCGATGCCGGTCGGCTCGGCCATCGCGGCGGTGATGCCCACCACGTCCGGGCGCTCGTCGGCGACGGCCAGCAGCTCGTCGGCGAAGACGTGGGTCCACTTCACCGCCGGGGCGGCCAGCAGCGCGCCGGTCTCCACGTCGAAGGCGCCGCCGGGGCCGTGCAGGCAGTCCGCCTCGTCCTCCTCGGCCGGGCGGTAGCCGTACCCCTTGCGGGTGACGGCGTGCACGATCACCGGACCGCCGAAGTTCTTCGCCGCGCGCAGCGCCGACTCGACGGCCGCCACGTCGTGCCCGTCCACCGGGCCGACGTACTTGATGCCGAGGTCCTCGAACATGGCCTGCGGGGCGACCGCGTCCTTGATGCCCTTCTTGACCGCGTGCAGCACCTCGTACATCGGTCGGCCGACCAGCGGCGTGGAGCCCAGGGCGTCCTTGACCGTGTCGAGGACCTTCTCGTAGCCGGGGTTGAGCCGCAGCGACGAGAGGTGGTCGGCGAGGCCGCCAATGGTCGGCGAGTAGGACCGCCCGTTGTCGTTGACCACGATGACGAGGGAGTTGCCGGCGGTGGCGATGTTGTTCAGCGCCTCCCAGCACATGCCGCCGGTCAGCGCGCCGTCGCCGACCACGGCCACGACGCTGCGGGCCTCACCCCGCAGGGCGTACGCCTTGGCCAGGCCGTCGGCGTAGGAGAGCGCGGTCGAGGCGTGCGAGTTCTCGATGAGGTCGTGCTCGCTCTCCGCCTGGCTGGGATAGCCGGAGAGGCCACCGCGCTGGCGGAGCTTGTCGAAGCCGGCCTGGCGGCCGGTCAGGATCTTGTGCACGTACGACTGGTGACCGGTGTCGAACAGCAGCCGGTCCCGGGGCGAGTCGAAGACGCGATGCATGGCCAGCGTCAGCTCGACCACACCGAGGTTGGGTCCGACGTGCCCGCCGGTGCGGGAGACCTTGGCGATCAGGAAGTCCCGGATCTCGGCGGCGAGGACGTCCAGTTCCTCACCGGACATCCGCTTGACGTCCTGCGGACCGCGGACCGTCCCCAGCAACCGGCCGTGGTTGGCCGTGTCCTCTTCAACACTCATGAACGGAGAGTCTATCGGCCGCCCGGCACTCCGCAGCCCGGGCCGAGCGGCCCGAGCCGCGCGGGTCGACTGAGTGCCTGGTCAGAGCCGCTCGACCGGGGGCAGCAGCAGCCCGACCTGCTCGACGTGCTGCGTCATCGGGAACAGGTCGAAGCCCCGCAGCGCCGCCAGCCGCCAACCCAGCTCGGTGAAGGTGCGTACGTCCCGGGCGAAGGCCGCCGGGTCGCAGGCCACGTACGCGACCGCCCGCGGGCCGGCTGCGACGATGTCCCGCACCACCTGGGCGCCCGCGCCGGAGCGCGGCGGGTCGAGCACCACCACGTCGACCGGGCCGGTGATCCGTCGGCGGGTCAGCGCGGTCTCCACCCGGGCGGCGACCACCTCGACCCGGGGCAGGTCGACCAGGTTGGCGCGGGCCGCGTCCACCCCGTCCCGGCTCGATTCGACAAGGGTGATCCGGGCGTCGCCGACCCGGCCGGCGAGGGCCGCGGCGAACAGCCCAGCGCCGCCGTAGAGGTCCCACGCGGTCTCGCCCGGCTGTGGGTCCAGCAGGTCCAGCACCGCAGCACAGAGGGTGTCCGCCGCGGCCGGGTGCACCTGCCAGAACCCGGACGCGGGCAGCGTCCAGTCCCGTCCGGTGGCCACCTCGCGGACCTCGGTCGGCCCGCTCACCGGGGTGGGCACCCCGTCGCGGACCTCCGTGACGGTCACGTCCCCGCCGGTGCTGGCGACGGTCTCCACCGCCTCGGCGGCCGGCCAGCGCTCGGTCAGCACCGGCAGCTGCTGGATGGCCGGGTGGGCGATCCGGCAACGGTCGATCGGCACCACCTCGTGCGAGCGGTGTTTGAGCAGGCCGGCCCGGTCTGCGGCGTCCACGGCGTAGCGGACCCGGGAGCGCCAGCCGAGCAGCCCGCCGGGCAGCGCCTCGACCCGGACGCCGAGCTGGTCCAGCTCGACGTCGGTCAGCCCGCCCAGGCGGACGAGCTGCTCGCGCACCACTGCGGTCTTCCAGGCCAGTTGCGCGGCCGGGGCGACGTGTTGCAGGTCGCAACCCCCGCAGGCGCCCGGCTTCGCGTACGGGCAGGGCGGCTCGACCCGGTCCGGTGAGGCTTCCAACACGGTCACCGCGTCGGCCCGGACGAAACCCCGGTGCACCTCCGTGACCTCGGCGATGACCCGTTCGCCGGGCAGCGCGTGCCGGACGAAGACCACCTGCCCGTCCACCCGTGCCACGCAGTGCCCGCCCGGGGCGACCGCGTCGACGGTCAGCTCGACCCGTTCCGCCTCGGCCAGACCACGCTCGGCCACCGACGCCACCGACGCCACCGACGCCACCGACGGCACCGACGGCACCGACGGCGGCGCGGAGGTCGCGGCCCGGCGCACGCCGCGCTCAGTCACGGCCGTCCCCGACCGGGCCGCCGTCGATCGGGCGACTCTCGGGGGCCGGGGCGGAGGCGACCGGCAGGCCCTCCGGCGGCAGGGTGCCCCGCGGCCCGCGCGCCGGGGTCCGCGACAGCGTCGCGTCCAGCCGGTCCAGGTTCTTGCTCGCCGTCGACGCGAGCTGCCACGGCACGCTCACCACCATCACCCCCGGTTCGAAGAGCAGCCGGCCCTTGAGGCGTAGGGCGCTCTGGTTGTGCAACAGGTTCTCCCACCAGCGGCCGACCACGTACTCCGGGATGAAGACGGTGACCACGTCCCGGGGTGACTTGCGGCGGGTGGAGGCGACGAAGTCCAGGATCGGCCGGGTGATCTCCCGGTACGGCGAGTCGATCACCGTGAGCGGGATGGCCATCTCCCGCCGCTCCCAGTCGGCCTGCAGGTCCCGGGTGTCCTGGTCGTCCACGTTGACGGTCACCGCGGTCAGCGTGTCCGGTCGGGTGGCTCGGGCGTAGGCGATGGCCCGCAGCGTCGGCTGGTGCAGTTTGCTGACCAGCACGATCGCGTGGTTGCGGGCGGGCAGCACGGCCCGGCCCTCGTCCGGCGGGGTCAGCTCGGCCGCCACCCGGTCGTAGTGCCGGCGGATGGCCAGCATCAGCAGGTAGATCACCGCCATGGCGGCGATCGCGATCCAGGCGCCGAGCAGGAACTTGGTGATCAACACGATCACCAGCACCGTGCCGGTCAGGCCCATGCCGAACGTGTTGATGGCCCGGGAACGGTACATCCGGCGCCGCGCCTCCGGGTCCCGCTCGGTCCGCAGCCGCCGGTTCCAGTGCCGGATCATGCCGGCCTGGGAGACCGTGAACGAGACGAAGACCCCGACGATGTAGAGCTGGATGAGCCGGGTCACCTCGGCCTGGAAGCCGACGATCAGCACGATCGCGAACAGGGCCAGGAAGGTGATGCCGTTGGAGAAGGCCAGCCGGTCGCCCCGGGTGTGGAACTGGCGGGGCAGGTAGCGGTCCTGGGCGAGGATCGAGCCGAGCACCGGGAAACCGTTGAACGCGGTGTTCGCGGCCAGGAAGAGGATGAGCGCGGTCATCCCGGCCACCACGTAGAGCAGGATCGACCCGGAGCCGAAGACCGTCTCGCCGAGTTGGGTGGTGACCGTCTTCTGCACGTAGCCGTCGGGGCCGGCGACGATCTGGAGGGCCGGGTCCTCGACGAACTGCAGGTGGGTCAGCCGGGCCAGCCAGATGATCCCGACCAGCAGGCTCACCGCGATCGCACCCAGCAGCAGCAGCGTGGTGGCGGCGTTGCGGCTCTTCGGGGCCTTGAACGCCGGCACGCCGTTGGAGATCGCCTCGACGCCGGTGAGCGCGGCGGCGCCCGAGCTGAACGTCCGCAGCAGCAGGAAGACCAGCGCGAAACCGGTCACACTGTGCTCGGCCTGGATGACCAGGTCGGCGCTGGGCGCCCGCAGGTCGTCACCCAGCACGAAGACCCGGAACAGCCCGGTGAGCAGCATCCCGACCATCACGATGACGAAGCCGTAGGTGGGGATGGCGAACGCCGTGCCCGACTCCCGCAGGCCGCGCAGGTTCACCGCGGTCAGCAGGACCACCGCGATCACCGCGATCAGGACCTTGTGGGTGGCCACGTACGGCACCACCGAGCCGAGGTTGGCCACCCCGGACGAGACCGACACCGCCACCGTGAGCACGTAGTCGACAAGCAGCGCGCTGGCCACCCCGACCCCGAACTTCGGACCCAGGTTGACAGTGGCCACCTCGTAGTCGCCGCCACCGGAGGGGTAGGCGTGCACGTTCTGCCGGTAGCTCGCCACCACGGTGAGCATCACCACGACCACGGCCAGCGCGATCCACGGGGAGAACACGTACGCGGAGGCGCCGGCGATGGAAAGGGTCAGCAGGATCTCGTCAGGCGCGTACGCGACGCTGGACAGCGCGTCGGAGGCGAACACGGGCAGCGCGATGCGCTTCGGCAGGAGGGTGTGCTGCAGACGGTCGGACCGGAACGGTCGACCGAGGAGAAGTCGCTTCAGCAGCGAGGTGGGACTGGCCACGAACGCCAAGAGTACGACCACCACCGTGGGAGCGCGGGGGTGGGCGAGCGTGGCTGTTCGGCACGACGGGGTACGGTCGGTCCCCGCTTCGCACCGGGACGTGGCAGGCTCGCACTCGGAGGCCACCGGAAGCGGGGGCGGTACGCACCTTGGGAGGGACACCGTGCACGTCGTGATCATGGGATGTGGCCGGGTCGGGTCGACCCTCGCCCACAGCCTGGAGTCCCGGGGGCACTCGGTGGCGGTGATCGATCAGGACGCCGACGCCTTCCGCCGGCTCGGCCCCGACTTCGCCGGAATCACGGTGACCGGGGCCGGCTTCGACGGTGAGGTGCTGCGCCAGGCCGGCATCGAGCGCGCGGACGCCTTCGCGGCGGTCTCGAGCGGTGACAACTCCAACATCATCTCGGCCCGGCTGGCCCGTGAGACGTTCGGCGTGTCCCGGGTCGCCGCCCGCATCTACGACCAGCGCCGGGCGCAGGTCTACGAGCGGCTGGGCATCCCCACCGTGGCGACCGTGCGCTGGACGGCCGAGCGGATGCTGCGGCACCTGGTGCCGGAGGGCAACGTGGAGATCTTCCGCGACCCCACGAGCACCGTGTCGATCGTCGAGGTGCCGGTGCACAAGGACTGGATCGGTCGTTCGGTACGCGCGCTGGAGGACGCGGCCGGCGCGCGGGTGGCCTATCTGATCCGCTTCGGCATCGGCACGCTGTCCACCGGCTCTACCGTCGTGCAGGAGGGTGACCAGGTGTTCATGCTGGTCAGCGATGACATCGTGGCGACTGTCACGTCGGTGGCGGCGACGCCGCCGGAAGGGGGGCACTGAGCCATGCGGGTCGCCATCGCGGGCGCGGGCAACGTGGGCCGTTCGATCGCCCAGGAGCTGATCGACAACGGCCACCAGGTGATGCTCATCGAACGTCAACCCAAGATGCTGCGCCCGGACCGGGTGCCGGCCGCCGAGTGGGTGCTGGCCGACGCGTGCGAGCTGACCAGCCTGGAGGAGGCCAACGTCGCCGGGTGCGACGTGGTGGTCGCGGCGACCGGCGACGACAAGACCAACCTGGTGCTGTCGCTGCTGGCCAAGACCGAGTTCGCGGTGCCTCGCGTGGTCGCCCGGGTCAACCGGGCCGAGAACGAGTGGCTGTTCACCGAGCAGTGGGGCGTGGACGTCGCGGTGAGTAAGCCGCGGGTGATGGCCGCACTGGTCGAGGAGGCGGTCACCGTCGGCGACCTGGTCCGGCTGATGACCTTCCGGCAGGGCGAGGCGAACCTGGTCGAGATCACCCTGCCACCGACAGCACCCTATGTCGGTCAGCCGATCCACGCCGTGCCGCTGCCCCGCGACTCCGCGCTGGTGGCGATCCTGCGCGGCAAGCGAGTCCTGGTGCCCAGCCCGGACGACCCGATCGAGGCCGGCGACGAGCTTATCTTCGTCTGCACCGCCGAGGTGGAGGACCAGGTCCGCGCGGTGATCCTCGGGCCGGACAGCGTCGAGCGGACCCGCGGCTCGCGCTGAGCGGGCGGCGCGGCCCGGGTTGCCGGGCCCCGCTCAGGCGCCGGGCAGCGGGGTCGGCTGCGGCTCCCGGGTGACCCGGCGCACCGTCCAGACCGTGATCAGCAACAGCATCGCGTACGGCGGGTAGCCCAGCGCCAGCCGGGCCACGCCCAGCGCGGTGTCCTGGTGGGCCAGGTAGAGCCCGGCCTGCACGCCCACCTTGGCCAACCACACCACGCCCCAGAGCACTGTCAGCTGGGTGAAGATCCGCACCAGCTTCGGGTCGTCCCGCCATTCCGAGCGGCCCTTGGCGACCAGCACCGACCAGATCCAGCCCACCAGCGGCTGCCGGATGGCCGCCGAGATCAGCAGGGCGATGCCGTACCCGATGCCGTACAGGATGCCGGGGAGGTAGAAGTCGCGCTCGTCGCCGGTGCGCCAGGCGATGGCGGCGCCGACACCGACGCCGAACAGGCCGTTGACGGCGTGCCGGATCGGCCGGCGCTGGGCCAGCCGCAACCCGGCGATCAGCAGCGCGACAGCGACCGAGGCGATCACCGCCGGTCGCAGCTCGCCGATGATGTTGGCGAAAACGAAGACGACGACCGGGATGCTGGACTCGACCAACCCCCGCCAGCCGCCGAGCTGGTCGGCCATCTGCTCGGCGATCGTCGGCAGTGGCTCCTCGTCCGGAGGGCCGGTCTCCGGCTGCGCCGCCCGGTGCTGTCCCGTCGTCATCGCCGGCCTTCCGTCCGCAGCGCCGTCACTTCGGCGAGTCCAGCTCGTAATAGGGGTTGTAGATGACCTTGCGGTCGTCGCGCACGGCCACCCGGCCCCGGGCGGTCAGGTGCCGGCCCGGCTCGATCCCGGCGATGTGCCGTCGACCCAACCAGACCAGGGTGACCACGTCGGTGCCGTCATACAGGTCGGCCTCGAGGGTGGGCAGGTTGGTGCGCGGCGTGTAGACCACGGTGCGCAGCCGACCAGCGACCGAGACCAGTTGGCCCCGCGAGCACTGCTGGGCGGGGATCCCGCCGCACTGGGCGCTCTCCCGGCGCAGCTCCTGGGCGTCGATCTCGGCCTCGCTGGCGGTGAACCGTTGCAGGATGCGCCGCAGCGACACCCGGCTCTCGTCGGTCGTCATGACCTCCGCGTCACCCTCTCCACGCTCGCCGTCCCCGGCCGGCCCCGGCGACGCCGGAACCGTGCCGCCAGCGTACGCCGACGGGGCTGGTTCCGGCGGGCCGGTGCGCGCGGGTCAGACCTGGCGCGGCTCGGCGGCGGCGTCCCCCGCCTCGGCGTCGGTCTGGTCGGACATCTCCCGGGGCAGCCGCAGCGGCAGCGGCTCGCGGACCGGCTTCGCCTCCTGACCACGGTCGACCACCAGGCCGTCCAGGCACTCGACGAGCGGCCCGGCCGCGGCCGGGTCGGTGGCCACCGGCCCCTGGAACACGCCGCGGACCATCCAGCGCGGCCCGTCGACGCCGACGAACCGCAGATTCGTCGGGCCGTCCGGGGTGGGCACCTGGGCGTGCAGCTCCGGGCCGTACTCGCCGTCGACCTCCTGCGCGCTCGCACCGTCGCTGAGCAGCGACTGGCGGATCTCCTCGCGCACCTCGTCCCAGATTCCCTCGGACCGGGGGGCGGCGAAGACACCCAGCTGGAGCGCGTTGTCGCCATGCACAAGCACGACCTGCTGGATCACGCCCTGCGGGTCGGCCTGCACCCGCACCTCGACCTCGGTGATCGCCGGGATGTGCAGGCTGCCCAGATCGAGCCGCTGCACGTCGGCGTAGCTCTCGGCGATGTCGTACGGGCCGCGCACCAGCGTCGGCGCCGCATCACCCTGGTCCGGGACCTCGACGGCCCGCTCGTCACGGGTGTGCCGTTCGGCATCGGCCCGCTTTCGGGAGAAGATCACTGCGCCCGCCCTCCGCTGTTCACACTCACCCTGCCACCTCTTCCGTCTGCCCGCGGCCCGGCTCGTCTGGCCGCTGCTCGACCCGGTCCTGGCCCGCCGGAGACGGCACCAGCCCGACGTGACCACCGGTGGACCCGTGCCCGCCGGTTCCGCGCCGGGACGCGGACAGCTCGACCACCGGCTCGAACCGCGCCCGCGCGACCTGTTGGACCACCAGCTGCGCGATCCGGTCGCCGCGGGAGATCTTCGCCGGCACATCCCGATCATGGTTGATCAGGTTGACCAGGATCTCACCCCGGTAGCCGGCGTCGACCGTACCGGGCGCGTTGAGCACCGTCACGCCGAGCCTGGCCGCCAGACCGGACCGGGGATGGACCAGGCCCACGTACCCCTCCGGCAGCGCGATGGCCACGCCGGTGGGCACCAGGGCACGGCCACCGGGCGGCAGCTCCACATCCGCGGCCGCCACCAGGTCGGCCCCGGCGTCGCCGGGATGGGCGTACGTGGGCAACGGCAGCTCGGAGTCGAGCAGCTGCACGGGCACGGGTACGACGTCGGTCACGGGTCCCCTCTTCCGTCCGGTTCGCGGGGTGACCCTGCCATCCTGCCGGTTCGCCGAGCCGCCGTGCGCCGTACCCTCGCAGGAGTGAGCATGTCGCCCTCTCCGTCCGCCGATCAGCCGCCGGTCGACGCCCGCACGGCGTACGCCGAACGGCTGGATCTGCCCTGGTGGCTGTGGCTGGCCGGGTTGGTGGCCGCCGCGCTGTTGGCCGTCGAGATCTGGATGGGCGCCGCCGGCGTTCGCGCCTGGCTGCCGTTCGTCGTGCTGCTGCCGCTCACCGCCGCCGGGTTGTGGTGGCTGGGCCGGATCCGGGTCGGGGTCGCCGACTCCGAGCTGCGGGTGGACGACGCCCACCTGCCGGTGCGTTTCGTGGCCGACGTGGTCCCGCTGGACGCGGCCGGTCGCCGTGAGGTGCTGGGCGTCGGCGCCGACCCGCTCGCCTTCGTCGTGCAGCGACCGTGGATCGGCGGGGCCGTGCAGGTGGTGCTCGACGACCCGGCCGATCCGACCCCGTTCTGGGTGGTGAGCACGCGGCACCCGGTCGAGCTGGCCGAGGCGGTGCTGACCGCGCGGGACGCGCTGGCGGTTTCCGGGCCGACGGCAGAAGAGCCGGGCTGATCCGACGCCACGGCCCCGCTCAGGTGCCGGTCGGCGGACCGGGCAGGGCCGACGGTGGCGCGGGCCGGGCGATGGCCCGCCGACGCAGGTCCACCTGAAGCTGGTCGGCCATCTGCTGGGTGGCCCGTCGGTTGAGGAAGCTGGCCACCGCCGCGCCGGTCAGGAGCGGCCCGAGCGTTGTGAGGTTGCGACCGAAGCGCCGCAGCAGCATGTCCCGCAGCTCCTTGCGGGCGGCGGTGCCGAGCACGGCGCCCACTCCCACGCCGGGCACCATCGGGTTGACCCCGCGCTGGGTGGCCCAGGAGTGCATCAGGGCGACGGCCCGTTGGCTGCCCCCGTCCGGTAGCGCGACCCCGTGGACCTCGTGCAGCTCACCGACCAGCTTCAACTCCACCGCCACCACGGCGATCGTCTCGGCGGCGAGCAGCACCGGCGCGGAGAGCAGGGTCGGGGCGATCGTCCACTCGACGGCGGCGACTCCCCCACCGGCCGCGCCGATCGCGGCGGTGGTCCGCGACGCGTTGCGGATGAGCCGGTCGGCCAGGGCGGCGTCGTCCAGGCCGGGGAAGTGCTGGCGCAGGGTGTCCCGGTTTCGCACCGGTATGTGCGGGGCGATGTCCGCGACCGCGTCGACCATCCATCGCACTGCCGCACGGGGCTTGAACAGGTCGGAGACGCCCCGGGCGCGGGCCTGCCCGACCATCCGGGTCAGCAGTTGACGGCGTCGGGCCGGCTCGATGTCGTCAGCGGTCAACGCCGCGACGGTGGCGCCGAGGTCGTCAGTGCCGCCGTCGGGGGCGCCGAGGTTGTCAGTGCCGCCGTCGGTGGTGCCGCCTCGATCGCTCATCGGACCTCCCGGTGCTGTGGCTACCCGCTACGAGTCAAGCAGGTACCCACCACGGGCGCATGGCTACACCGTCAGCGGCGGCCCCGTTCAGGAGGCCGCCGCTGGTGTTGTGGTTGTCAGACGCACTCGCGGCAGATCAGCTCGCCGTTACGCTCGACCGCCAGCTGGCTACGGTGGTGGACCAGGAAGCAGCGGGCGCACCGGAACTCGTCCTGCTGCATCGGAAGCACCTTGACCGTGAGCTCCTCGTCGGCCAGATCGGCACCGGGCAGCTCGAAGCTCTCGGCCACCTCGGCCTCGTCGACGTCCACCGCGCCCGACTGTGAGTCGACGCGCCGTGCTTTGAGCTCTTCCAGGCTGTCCTCGCCGAGGTCGACCTCGTCGCGACGCGGGGCGTCGTAGTCGGTGGCCATCGGTTTCACTCTCCCATATCGATGTTGTCGCTTCCGGTTGTAACGCCGGACGACGCTGTTTCGGTTCCGCTGGCCGGCCACCACTTGTGTCGGGCACCCGACCCGAGGACCGAACGGGTCGAGCTCGCTGGGGCGACTCCCCTGCGAGCGCGGAACCTTACCCCCCCTTGGGCGAGGCATGTATACCGCCCTTGCGGCTGAGATGTACGCCCCCGCACGCGAAGTTGTTCCCAATGTGATTCAGGCGACACGAAGATAGGGGTATTAGTACCCGGTCCGCGGTCGGCGCGCCGGCATGTCGGGCTGTTTCCACGCGACGGCCGGACAACCGTTAACCTCAGCGGCGTATTCGACGGCCGGCGGCGTGAGCGATCACTCACGGCCGTCACCACCCACCTGACGTCCGGGGAGTGCCCTGATGAGTTTTGCGCGCGTGCGAGCACTCGTCGTCGTCGGCCTGCTGGCGGTCATCGCCCTGGTCTTCGTCGTGGTGGCGGTGGTCCGCGACAGCCAGGGCAACGCCGGCACCGCAGCGGGTTGCCCGGAGGGCTGGCCGCTGGCGGACCTGACCCTGCGCGAGCGCAAGGACGTCAAGATCAACGTGTTCAACGCCACGGACCGGCCCGGTCTCGCCCACACCGTCAGCGACGAGTTCCGCAACCGCCAGTTCCAGGTCGCCAAGACCGGGGACGAGAAGAAGCAGGTCGACGGCGTCGCGGTGCTGCGGTACGGCCCGAACGGCGTCGGTTCCGCGCACCTGCTCGAGGCGTACTTCCTCAACGAGGCCGTGCGGGGCTACGACGAGAAGCGCACCGACGACACGGTGGACGTGGTGCTGGGCAACAACTTCCAGCAGCTCGCCACCACCACCGAGGTCAACCAGTCCCTCGGCGACTCGGGGCCGCCGAAGGCGCCCAAGGGCTCCTGCCCCTCCCCGGCCGCCAGGTGACGGCGTAGCCACCCCACGCGCCGCCGGTCCACCGATCAGGGCCCGCCGGCGGCGTCCAACTCGGCGAGCCGGTCGTGCAGCGGCGTGAAGAGCGCGGGCGGGGCGGCGACCACCAGGTCCGGCCCCGGCGGTCGACCGGCCAGGCCGGCGACCCGCACACCCGCCTCGGCCGCCACCAGCCCACCCGCCGCCAGGTCCCAGGCCGCGAGGCCCTTCTCGAAGTACGCGTCGAGCCGGCCCTCCGCGACCAGGCAGAGGTCCAGCGCGGCGGCACCCAGCCGGCGGATGTCCCGGACGTGCGCGATCAGCCCGGCCACCACCTGGGCCTGGTGCGCACGACGACGGGCGTCGTAGCCGAAGCCGGTGCCGACCAGCGCCTGCCCCAGGTCCACCTCGGCGGAGCAGCGCAGCTGGACGCCGTCGCGCCAGGCACCACCCCCGGCCGTCGCCGTCCACTCCTCGCCGGTACTCACGTTGCGCACCACGCCGGCGACCACCACCCCGTCCACCTCGGCGGCCAGCGACACCGCGCTGTACGGCAGCCCGTAGAGGTAGTTGACGGTGCCGTCGATCGGGTCGACGATCCACCGCACCCCGCCCGGCGCGACCGGCCCGGTGTCCCCGGTGCCGTATTCCTCGCCGAGCACCGCGTCGTCCGGTCGCGCCCGCCTCAGCGCGTCGAGCACCTGCCGCTCGACCGCCCGGTCCGCGGCGGTGACCACGTCGGTGACAGTGCTCTTGGTCGCGGCCACGGAAACCCCCTCGACGCGCATCCGGTACGCGGTGGCCGCCGCGTCCCGTGCCACGTCGAGTGCGATCGCCAAAAGATCCCGAGGTGACGGTGCCGAACCCTGCATCCCAACGTCCCCTTCCCGCGCGACCGGGGTGTTCCGGGCCACGCGCGGGTATCATCCTTACAAAGTCCAGATCAGCGCCGAATCAGCGGTCCCACCGTCGTTACGCAGTGCGGCGCAGGATGATCGCCGCAGACGGCGTTACAATTCACCCCTGCCCACGCGCCACGGACCGCCGAACACCGGCCGGCCCGGGACGCGAGGGTCCCTCAACCACATCGCCCGGCCCGGTTGCCCCACGCTGTGCCGGACGACCCGGCCGTGCCCGCTCTTCGCCTCCGGAAGGTCATTCGTGACAGAACCCCGCCAGACCGGCGCCGACGTTCGCTCGCTCACCGACACCCTGATCGCCCACGCGCAGAGCGCCGGTGGTCAGCTGACGTCGGCCCAGCTCGCGCGCACCGTCGAGTCCGCCGAGGTGACTCCGGCCCAGGCCAAGAAGATTCTGCGGGCGCTCTCCGAAGCGGGAGTGACCGTCGTGGTGGACGGCTCGGCGAGCACCCGACGCCGGGTCGCCGCGGCCCGGTCGACAACGCCGGCGTCCCGGGCCACCACCGCCAAGACCACCAAGAAGGCCGCCGCGCCGGCCCCGAAGCAGGCGCCAGCCGCCGACGACGCGCCGTCGACGCCGGCCCCGCGCAAGGTGGCGGCACGCAAGGCCACCGGCAGCTCCGCCGAGGCCGCCGCGGCGGCTCCGGCGAAGGCGACCAAGTCGACCCGAGCCACCAAGGCGACGGTGGCCGCTGCTGCCGGCGCCAAACCGACCAAGGCCAAGGGCGAGGGCGCCGAAGGCGAGATCGACCCGGAGGAACTGGCCGCCGTCATCGAGGACGTGGTGGTCGAGGAGCCGGCCGAGCTGGCCCAGGCTGCCGAGACCGACGCCGCCGCCTCGGCGACCGACAACGACTTCGAGTGGGACGACGAGGAGTCCGAGGCACTCAAGCAGGCCCGGCGGGACGCCGAGCTGACCGCCTCGGCCGACTCGGTCCGTGCGTACCTGAAGCAGATCGGCAAGGTTCCGCTGCTCAACGCCGAGCAGGAGGTGGAGCTGGCCAAGCGGATCGAGGCCGGGCTCTACGCCGCCGAGCGGCTGCGTGCCGCCGACGAGGGCGAAGAGAAGCTCGTCCGGGACATGGTCCGGGACCTGGGCTGGATCACCCGTGACGGCGAGCGGGCCAAGAACCACCTCCTGGACCGACCCGGCCGCCGACCGGCAACGGCTGGTTGGCCAGCAGTACACCCACGTCGAGCAGCTCCGGCACGGTGTCCACCCGGATCACCCCGGACT